>CAXDQP010000297.1:0-2943 GCA_963991335.1 uncultured Flavobacteriales bacterium | reverse complement strand
ATAGAGAAGGTGCCACAAAGAACCCATCCTCTGTCAATGAATACCAGTCCGCCTCCTCACGGTACAACTCAAACCGATCGCTGTGCGCACGAAGATGGCCGGCAGCCGAGGCGTTCCAATTGCCTTGCTGCCGCGACCATACCAATTGTGCAACCGCCGCAACGGTTTCCTCATGTTGATTGGGATACGTCGAGGAATAAAAGTTTTGTGCCCCAAAGGATTTGGATTCTGCCGCAAGCAGCGACTTCCACTCGCTCGCACCGCTCCGAAAACGCGCGCCCCAAAACAACCGATTGATTTCCATGTCGGAATTGGGAATGTATCCATCTGTTTTCGCTTGCGACAAACTCAAACTGTGCCGGATTTTTCCCGTGCTGGCTTGCGCATTCGCTCGAAGACGGGTCCAATTGAAACTTCCCAGTTCTGCCGTGAGGCTCGCGGTCGTTGGTTTCTCATCCACCCGGGTTTCGAGCAAAATCCCTCCTGCAAATGCGCCAATGCCGGCCCATGGCCCGGATCCCGAGCGTACCACCTCCACGTGTCCCAAGTCTTCGGGATCGATGGGTATGTTCATGAGATGATGTCCTGTATGCGGGGCAGACCATCGAACACCGTCAATGCGAAGCGCTGTTTGCTCGTACGATCCTCCACGAATGCTCATATCGGTTTGAACCCCCCATGCGCCTCGGGTTCGGACATCGATTCCAGGAACAAACTCCAACGCTTCACTGATGGAAGTCACTCCCCGCCATTCAGACGGCATCATAACAGTCGCTGATTTGGGAGACGCCAACAGAGGCAATGCATTGAACCCAACCCCCAGAACAGCCGCCTCTGACAAAGAGACCGTCGTCTGGCTCGAGTCGGCTTCGGAATCAAGGGTCCGATTGGCCCAAGTAACGGAGCTACTAAACAGGCCCAGAGACAAAACACAGGACAAGATTGTGCGCATTCGAATTTGCTTTTTGTGAATCAGCGCAAAGCTAAGGGTCTGCGCCAAAACAAGCGTCGTGATGCGGTTTTCGCGATGTAACTTTGCGTCATGCAACGATCGGAACAAGAACGCGTGCGTCGCGATTCACTCGCCACCCTGAGAAAGATGGGCATTGAGCCTTATCCCGCTGCAGAATTTGTGGCGACACACAGGTCCAATGCCTTGGCGGAATCATTTGAAGACGGCAAGGAGGTAACCTTGGCGGGGCGTCTGATGAATCGCCGGATCATGGGAAAGGCCTCTTTTGCAGTGCTGCAAGACAGCGAGGGCACGGCACAGCTCTACCTAAACCGGGATGAGATGTGCCCAGGAGAGGACAAATCTATGTACAACGACGTCTTCAAAAAACTGCTTGATCGTGGTGATTTCATCGGTATTCAAGGCACCACTTTTACGACCAAAACCGGTGAGCAAAGTGTGAAGGTGAAGACGCTCACCGTGCTGTCAAAATCACTCAAGCCGTTGCCTTCCGTCAAAGTGGACGAAGATGGAAACGTACACGACGCCTTCACCGATCCCGAATTGCGGTACCGCATGCGGTACGTCGACTTGGTGGTGAATCCAGACGTGAAAAAAACCTTCGAAGCCCGTTCGCAAATCATCCGCACCATCCGCGAATCATTTGACCAGCAAGGGTGGTTGGAGGTGGACACGCCGGTGCTGCAAACCATTCCTGGCGGGGCCGCCGCCCGGCCATTCATCACCCACCACAACGCATTGGACAGCACGCTTTATTTGCGCATTGCCAATGAGCTCTACCTGAAACGCTTGATCGTCGGAGGATTCGAAGGGGTGTTTGAATTCTCTCGGAACTTCCGCAACGAAGGAATGGACCGCACCCACAACCCGGAATTCACGGTTCTGGAACTCTACGTTGCCTACAAAGATTACCACTGGATGATGGAAACCACCGAGCAGCTTCTGGCGAACATTTGCCAGGCCGTTCACGGGGATACCAAAGCCAATTTGAACGGCGTTGACATCGATTTCGCGCCTCCTTACAAACGCATCAGTATGCGCGATGCCATAAAGGAACACACCGGCATTGACATCGATGGAAAGAACGAAGAACAACTTCGTGCGGCTTGCGAAAGTGTCGGCCTCGAAACAGACGCTTCCATGGGCAAAGGAAAACTGATCGACGAACTCTTCGGTGAGAAATGCGAACATCACTTTGTGCAGCCTACCTTCATCATGGATTACCCTGTTGAGATGTCTCCTTTGACCAAGGTGCATCGCGACAACCCTGCTTATACGGAGCGTTTTGAATTGATGATCAATGGAACGGAAGTGGCCAACGCATACAGCGAGCTCAACGATCCGGATGACCAACGCCAGCGCTTCGAAGATCAATTGGCCCTGAGCGAACGCGGGGATGATGAAGCCATGTTCATCGACCAAGATTTCTTGCGGGCTTTGGAGTATGGAATGCCTCCCACCAGCGGAATCGGAATCGGCATAGACCGACTGGTCATGATGCTCACGGATCAAACTTCGATTCAAGAGGTGCTGTTCTTCCCACAAATGCGGCCAGAGGTATTTGAATCCGGTCCCGACGCGGCAGGACTTGAAGCCATGGGAATCTCACCTTCATGGGTGGAACATGTAATTGCTGCTGGCTATGAATCCCCCGCTGCAATGGAAGGCGTCAAGCCTGCTGGATTGCGAGAGAAGCTCAACGGCTTCCGAAAAAAGAACAAATTGGACTTGCCTGCCCTTTCTATAGATGAAGTCGAGGGTTGGTTTAACCCTGCGAATTAAGGACCATTACCATGCCTGCACCCTTTCAACAATCCAACGTCATCGACGTCCTCAAGTCCATATTTGACCCGGAAATTCCGGTCGATATTTATGAGCTGGGCCTCATCTATTAATTGAAAAACAACGAAGATTGATTCGGTCTTATCCAAATGATCCTGACCTCTCCCAACTGTCCCGTCGCGGTAAGT
>CAXDQP010000296.1:0-2949 GCA_963991335.1 uncultured Flavobacteriales bacterium | reverse complement strand
CTGCAACTACAATGCAGATGCCACCGACGACGATGGCTCATGCACCTATGCCGATGCCGGTTACGATTGCGAAGGCAACTGCGTCCTCGATCTAGACGACGACGGCGTTTGTGACACCGAGGAAGTCATTGGTTGCACCATTGAGTATGCCTGCAATTACAATCCGGAAGCTACCGAGCAAAATGATGATTCGTGCTTCTACGCCACGGCAGTATTTGATTGTGATGGCAATTGCCAGCTCGATGAAAATGGCAATGGAATTTGTGATCAACTGGAAGAGAGTTTCACGAATCTCTGCGGCGAAGGCACAATTTGGGACCCCACCAGCGGACAGTGCATCGCATTGCTAGATGACTGCCCCTACGACTTGAATGGCGATGGCATGGTCCAATTGCAAGACCTCATGGACTTCCTACTTTACTACGGAACTTATTGTCCAGAATAAACCTTCCCGTTGTTGAATGAAAAGAAAAGCACCTTCCATTTTGAAGGTGCTTTTTTTTAGGCTCTGTTCCAAGAACGTTTTGACCAGGACTCACACTGACATTGCATCATTGAGCCCCACATTGATCATCCAACGCTTCATTCCAATCGGGTTTGAGCAATTGGCCAGCAGCCTTGTGATAGAGAAGTTCAATCTCATGAGGTGAATCATAAAGGTCGACCAAGGATTCGTACTTGGGCTTTACAATGGAAGTTGTGGTTAGACAGTCTCGACAGCACTCTATGGATTTTACCAGAGAGCGAACGAAAGCGACTTCATTCCCATTCAAAAGAACCAATACAAGAAGGCTCAACAAGAAGGCTCAAATCAAAAGAGATACTAAGCTATGAGGAGAAAAGTGCTGCAAGGCGCGTTACAGAAGCCAGTCAATCATTCATTCATAAATAGTGCCGAAGACTTTTCTCGTTGCTCTGGTCATTGAGAAAACAGCAAACGGCTGCAGCCGCTGAAGCTGCCATGCCTGCATAAAACCATATTGCGCATAATCTCATGAGTGCATGGGACATAACGATGGAGCATACATGCTGCGTCCCCCCATCCTTTATTGATATCCAACCGAATCCTAATTGAAGAACCCAATTCTATTAAGAACATGGGGAAAATAGCGCAGACTCAAGATGGAATAAAATCGCCATTCAAGCTCACGCGCCTTATTTTATTCGTAAATACTTGATTATCAGTTGTTTGATTTTAACGCACAGCACCTTAGATCGTACCTACGACTATCAGACACAAAATTCGGACACCCATGTGACCATTTCTCGTGCATGGACAAGGCCATGATTGAATTTTGCTCATGGATCGAGTGAAGCACGAGCACTGAAGCAGGCTTAATCCATTTGTCATGTGAATCGAAAAAATGACAACCATTCCTCCCACATTCTCTATCAACATATAATTTCAAAATATTGAGATAAAAAAAAGGTCCACCCAGAGCGGCAGACCTTTGAAAGGGGAGATTCGACGTTGGATTCAACAGTAAGTGCCTAAATATTCGGATTGGCACATCGTGATTCCGTACGACGAGGAATTAAGATACGAAATAATTTCAATTTTTCCAATGTTTTCATTTTTTCATTGGGACGATTATTCGCAAGTGATACCGTAATCGTTGAGCAAGATGAGCAAGTCTCCTGTTCCTACTGTATCATCTCCATTAAGGTCTCCTGGACATGAGCTGTCTTCCACACAAAGCTGCAAGCTCTCCACCCAAACAGTGCCTTCACCACAAAATACTGGACCTTCGATGCACTGTTCCAGTCCTGCATCAAATCCGTCGGTGTATCCCTCGGAATAACCGTTGAAGTCAGCCGTCGAGATGAGTTCGTCAATTTCGTCGCAAACTCCGTTGCCGTCTTCATCATTCAGGCATTCGCCATCGCAACCGTAAAACTCACCTGCGATATGGCATTCGCCCGTGTCTGTAGCGCTTGCGTTATAGTTGCAAGCCAAAGCATCCATGCATCCAACTACCTCATCTGCATCGCATATTTGGTCGTCATCGGCATCGTTAGCCAAAATCTCACCCGTACCGTCCATGGCTCCTGAACAGCTCTCACACCCTGTAGGATAGAGGCAATCAACTCCCGGGTCAGTAGCGCTTTCATTGTAATTGCACGCCAAACTATCTTGGCAGCCTGGGATTTCATCAGCATTGCAAACGTCATCATCATCGTCATCATTGGATAAGACTGTACCCGTACCATCTGTGGCTCCAGAGCAACTCTCGCAGCCCGTGGCATAGATGCAACTTCCATCCTCATCAGTAGCCGCGGCATTGTAATTGCACGCATCGCTATTTTGACATCCAGGCACCTCATCGGCGTCACATGTCCCATCTTCATCCGCGTCATTTGAAAGAACGGAACCCGTTCCATCATTGGCACTTCCCCCGCAAGACGCACATGGTCCAATCGCGTATTCGCATGAAACTCCGCCATCCGTGGCTGATGCATTGTAGTTGCAGGCTAACGGATCTTGGCAACCGGCTACTTCATCCAGGTCGCAAATCTCATCATTGTCGGCATCGTTATCAATGATTGTTCCGGAGCCATCGGTCTCACCAGAACACGATTCGCAGATGTCATCTGCATAGACACATTCTCCGGCATCTGTTGCTGCCGTGTTGTAGTTGCAGGCTGCATCGTCTTGGCAACCAATCAGCTCATCCGCATCACATACGCCATCGTCATCAGCATCGTTATCGACGGTCACACCAGATCCATCCGATTCACCGGAACACGTCTCACAAATCCCATCTGGGAACGAGCAATCGCCAGCATCCGTCGCTGCAGAGTTATAGTAACAGGCATCAATCTCTTGCCCAACTGCGCAATGAAATAGAATTAATTTTGGGCTACCAACATCTCCAGAAAAGCCATAGAAGCTATATGATATCTCGTGATTTTTAATAGTAACTTTTGGCACTGACTCAATCCCAATAA
>CAXDQP010000295.1:0-2950 GCA_963991335.1 uncultured Flavobacteriales bacterium | reverse complement strand
AGCATGATACCACCGAGAGCAACACGGCCCAATACCTCTCAGGTGCGCGCCAAATAGAAATTCCCAAGAAGCGTAGAAAAGGCAACCGGAAAAGCATTCGCCTGACAGGTGCCACGGGGCACAATTTGAAAAATGTAAGTGTGAAAATACCGCTCGGCACATTCACCTGTGTAAGTCGAATCAGTGGAAGCGGAAAGAGCAGCCTCATCAACCAAACACTTTACCCCGCCCTCCACAATCATTATTACGAAGAGACCAAATTGCCTTTGCCCTTCCAAAAAGTCGCTGGATTGCAACACCTCGATAAAATCGTGGGCATCAACCAAAGCCCCATTGGAAGAACCCCGCGTTCAAACCCGGCCACCTACACCGGCATCTTCAATGAGATTCGGGCTTTGTTTACCAAATTACCAGAAGCCGCCATCCGCGGTTACAAACCGGGAAGGTTCAGCTTCAATGTATCCGGCGGAAGATGCGAAGATTGCAAGGGAGCGGGAGTGCGAACGGTTGAAATGAATTTTCTACCGGACGTGCATGTCACCTGCGAGACCTGCAATGGAAAACGCTACAACAGAGAAACCCTTGAAGTGCGTTACCGAGGCAAGTCAATTGCAGACGTTCTGGAAATGACTGTGAACGATGCCGTTTCCTTTTTTGAAGCCTTTCCGAAGCTCAAACGCATTACCAAAACACTGCAAGATGTTGGATTGGGGTACATCACCCTTGGCCAGCAGTCCACAACCCTTTCTGGAGGCGAGGCGCAGCGCGTAAAACTAGCCACTGAACTCGCGCGAGTCAGCACTGGCAGCACACTCTATCTATTGGATGAACCGACGACAGGCCTTCACTTCCAAGACATCCAAATGCTGATCAATGTGCTCCAGAGGTTGGTGGACCAAGGCAACACCGTATTGGTCATTGAGCACAACATGGATGTCCTCAAAGTGTCAGACCACCTCATTGATCTAGGGCCTGAAGGAGGTCAGCGAGGCGGGCAAATTGTGGCCGCAGGCACACCGGAAGAAGTAGCAAAAAACGACTCCAGTGCCACCGCCCCTTTTTTAAGGCTTATTTTGCGTCTTTAAACGGACGAATCAATAAAGGATGAAGAAAGGATTGAAACAACGCGATTGGAACGAAATTAAGACCAATGACAGCTGGTCCATCTTTAAGATCATGGGCGAGTTTGTCCAAGGGTTTGAAACCCTGCAACGCATTGGTCCATGCATCAGCATCTATGGTTCAGCGCGAATGAGTGAGGACTCCGTTGTTTACAATCAATCCCGTGAAGTTGCCCGGCAACTCAGTGAACGAGGCTATGGCGTAATCACCGGAGGTGGGCCAGGCGTCATGGAAGCCGGTAACCGAGGAGCACATGATGCAGGTGGGACATCCGTTGGATTAAACATCGAATTGCCCTTTGAGCAACACAACAATCCGTATATCGATCCCGACAAAAGCATCGACTTCGACTACTTCTTTGTGCGAAAGGTCATGTTTGTGAAATATTCGCAGGGATTCGTCGTCATGCCCGGGGGATTCGGCACATTGGACGAGCTATTCGAAGCACTGACACTGGTGCAGACCTCCAAGGTGGAGCCTGTTCCAATCATTCTTTTCGACTCCAAGTTTTGGTCTGGTTTGGTCGACTGGATGAGAACAACCTTATCCGATCAATACAAAACCATTAGCCCCGGAGACCCCAATCTATTCCATGTCGTCGACACCGCGGAAGAGGTAGTGAAGGTCATTGATGACTTTTACTCCAAGTCGCTGCTCCGTCCGAATTTCTAAGTGCGCATTACTGCTTCATAAAGGGCAACGTGTGCCGTTGGCCTGACTTCGTGAATTCCAAAACGTACAGTCCATTGGACCATGATGACACGTCCAAGGTCTCATTCTGCGCTGTGTTCCATTGCCATTGATGGATGATGCGCCCAGCACAATCCAGCGCTCGGCAAGTTGTACCCGCAGGGTTCAGGTGCCTTACCTGTATGTTGAGCAAGCCATCGGTTGGGTTGGGATACAATAGCCAATTGGCTTCTGCCATGGATTCGTTCAATGCCATCACGGGATCAAACCCAATTGTGAAAACTCCACTCGCAGGAAAATCGATGCTCGTTGTCCAATATTCGCCTTGGTTTTGCAAGGGATAAAAGGCCGGTTGATTGCTGACATCGAACGCATCACCCTCCCCCACAATGAGGCCAATGGATCCCGATGCAAATAATTCAGCTACACCTGCATCTGCAATTTTAAAATCGACCGTCCCAAGCTCACCCAATTCTTCAATCGCCCATATCCGTTCAAGACGCTCAGTTTGAAATGGATACGCCTGCACGACCTGCAATTCCGCTCCGTCGTGTCCCCAAAATAGGTATTCGCCGTCATCCATATCTGCCGGGTTGCTGATGCGCACGGCACCCGTGCCTTGGGCGTCATCGTGAAAATCCCATTCGCTTTCACGGCCAATACCCGCAACGTCTTCCGGGTACATGGACCGGAAATACATCTGCGCATTGCCCATGCCCATGGCATAACGAGCGCCTACGTAATTCGTCACAATCTTGCGGTGGGACTCAAATAGTCGACGGTTGTAAATAAAGTGCTCGGCAATCATGCCTTCACCAAATCGGTTGTCAAAATCCCAACCATAACGCACTTCGACCAAGTCTGAATTGGCCCGTGCTCCAATATTGCTCCCCGGAATCGGCAAGCGCGTTTCGTTGATGATGGTATAGAATTGCTGGTCCCAATCTGACTGATCGTAAATCACCCCGTAAAACTGAGGCAACGAAGCATCCACAATCCATACGGGGGTTGCTTGCGCATAATTTCCTTCGTCATCAATCACCACAGATTGATAAGAACTTTGATTCTTCCATGGATGCAAAATAAATCCTGTCTCTTATACACATCTCCGAGCCCACGAGACCAGAGAGGAGAACGT
>CAXDQP010000294.1:0-2961 GCA_963991335.1 uncultured Flavobacteriales bacterium | reverse complement strand
TTTTAGTGTTCTTTGTGGCTTTGCTCATGACTGGACATTATTCAGAGGGGGTTCGGCTTGGTGTCCAGCGCCAGGAATCGCCATTTCCCTCATTGACCAACCATTTTTGCAGTTGATCAGAGGCAGCGCGTAATGCGCGCCTATCGGAGGTGTCATTGGAGCGATGTGCGCTCCACTGCAATGAAACAATCATTCCAACTCCCACGGCGAAGCCATGATCGAGCGGGGTTTTGGACAAAGCTGCGATTGATTCAAGTGCATGGCCGATGGTGTGTCCAAAGTTTAATATTTTCCGCTCCCCGGTCTCCCGAAAGTCGGATTCGATGATTTTGCGCTTGATGCTACTGCCTGTCTTGACCAGTTTGTCCCAATTGATATCGGAATCATGTGGCGTAAAATTCCCTAATTCTTCCCAGAGTAATTCGTCTCCGACGAGAGCATGCTTGCTTAACTCCATCCAACCGTTGAGCAATTCACGCTTGGGCAATGTTTTCAGCCAGGATGTGTCAATCGCAACTTTTGATGGCTTCGTAAATGTTCCGATTGCATTTTTCATGCCATTGAAATTGATGCCGTTTTTTCCGCCGATGGCAGCGTCCACCATTCCCAGTAGAGTCGTCGGTATGAGGATGAAATTCAGGCCTCTTTTGTACGTTGACGCGACAAAGGCGCCAAGATCCGTTGTGGTTCCTCCTCCGATTATGATGAGGGTGTCAAACCTTGAAGCATTGACGGAGTCGAGCCATCGCCAAATTTCTTGTGCTCTTTGCAAGGATTTACATGCCTCGCCGGCGATGACCCAATGGACATGGGATCGGTTGAATAGTTCAGTGTATGCGGTTGGGATCGGCAAGGATTCAAAGGCTGCATCACTGATGACAAAGAGGTTGGGTTCGCCCTGCATGTGTTGCAACAGCGCAGAAGGGTTGTATAGATATCGACTTTTTGACATGTGCGTCAAGGGTGCTGTAAATTTAGTCGATTCTCCAGGTTGAATTTCCAAGTGGGAAAATCTGGTGCAAAAAAAAAGACCAATTCATTTGGCCTTTTTTAGTGGTACTACCGGGATTCGAACCTGGGACACACGGATTTTCAGTCCGTTGCTCTACCAACTGAGCTATAGTACCGCGACTGCAAAGATACATCAAACTTTTTTCGTTTGAATCTTTTTTAAGCGTGCATTCTACTTTTCTTTTTTCCGCAAATTATGTCGTTAGAACCGCATTGTCATACGATTAATGTTAGTAAATTAAAGATTAAAATCGAATTCTGACTTGCAAAATGCGCTGCTTCCTGTTACATTCGCCAAGATAGATTGTCATCTCCTCGTTGAGGAAGATGCAACCTTATAGTTGTTCTCACCAAATTGTTCTGACATGCGTAACTTACTATGCTTGCTTTTTTGTTGTACTTTATTGAGCGTTTCTTTCGCTCAAACTCCAGTTGAAACCCCTTCCCCTGGTGTGCCTCCAGGCTATTCGCTTTCGGTAGAAAGTTTTGTGGAACATGAAGGTGTTGTTGGTTCCGTTGATTTTGCCGGGTACACCACTTATCGAGTGTACATGGAAATGCAAAACGAATCAGACTTCTTAAGTTGCATTTCAGGTGAGGCCGACAATCCCATGATTTTGAATAGTACTTCGTCACCGGCATGGTACAATGACGAAGCATTTGGCTCCGAAGTAGGAGCGTGGGTAAATTCAGATGTTCTATCCTTTTTTCCGGAGCTTGCCTATGATAGTTGGTTAACCATTGGCTCCGCTCATGCTGCGGAAGGTGTTGAAGTAAATGTCGCTCTTGGTGAGATCGATTTGCTTCAAGAATTTGGTTCAGGGGATAATGTTTTTGTCAATGATGAGACGGGTACGGCGGTATACACGCTCTTTCCCTGTGATCCAAACGACATGGCTTCATGCGACATGATTGCCCATGGTGCATTCGCCGGAGATGATTTGCGTGTTCTAGTAGGGCAATTCACCACGCAAGGTGAAATCACGGGGCAAATGCAAGTTCAGGTGTTTGTTGAAGGTGAATCAAGTCAAGAATTTCGCGGTGTTATTCCGTTCACTCCTTTTGCCCCTGAACTTCTCGTTCCAGGCTGCATGGATGCCACGGCCTGCAACTACTCGGAGGAGGCAACAGAAGACGACGGGAGCTGTGATTTCTGCAGTTGCTCAGGTGAGACAGGAGCGTACTCCTTGACGATTGAAGAACACGCGGTTGATGTTATCCCTGGCCAAACGACTTACCGGATTTATCACAACATGGCCAATGATGATGATTTCTTGAGTTCTGTATACGGAAATGAAGATGAACCATTTAATCTTTCCACTACCACAGGCTTTTACAACAGCCAATTTGGCGGCACCACCGCTGGTGATATCAATCCAGCCTTCCTTCCCTTTTTCCCTGATTTGTCAGCGGACAGTTGGGTGACCATTGGTATTGAGTCTCAAGCGGTTGCGCCACAGGTGGCGATTAGTACCGTTCAGAGTGACGGTCAACCATGGGTTGGAGCCTTTGCTTTCGGTGATGCACTTTCGGGCCAAGACGTCAACATGAACGATGCAACAGGAGGGGCTTGGTACGTTTTGAACGGCACTCCCAATGGTCTCCCGGACGAAAATGGCCGGGTGTTGATCATGCAAGTGACCACAGCTGGTGAGATATCGGGAACAATCAATGTCCAGTCCTTCGAAAACGGTGAGGGTGCATCTTCTGTTTATTCGACCTATGTGTTCGAAGGTGCAGGAGATTTTGGCGCAGCATGTGGTTGCACGGATCCAGATGCTTCGAACTATGATGCTTCTGCCGAATACGACGACGGAAGCTGTGAATTTGCGGTTCCAGGTTGCCAAGATGCAACAGCATGCAACTACGATGCTGACGCGACGGAAGACGACGGCTCTTGCACGTATGCGGATGCGGGCTATGACTGCGACGGCAACTGCCTCGCGGATG
>CAXDQP010000293.1:0-2966 GCA_963991335.1 uncultured Flavobacteriales bacterium | reverse complement strand
TCCCTGCATGGTCCACGGCTCCTTGGTCAACTTTGTGAAGCGTCAGATAAGCGCAATATCATCGTAGCATTCCAGTGAAGTCTGGTATGCGGCGCCCTCCCCTCCCGAGCAGCCCAGCCCTCAAAACACCCACACCGATTACGGTAATTTTCAGGAGCGTATCGTTTATTTCAAAGCCCAAAAGCCTGTGGTTCGCGGAACGACCCGCGCCCTCTTGAATTTGGCAACGCAAAACGACGGTCCGCCGTTTGACGTGATTCATTTGCACGTCGCCTACCCTGCTGGAAAAGCCGCTCGAAAGTTGGCGCGCCGCTGGGGCATTCCACTCGTTGTCACGGAGCACTGGACAGCCTACCATGAAGAACAACGGAACACATTGCCGTTTTGGCGCACGTGGTCCATGAGGCAGACACTCAATAAAGCTCAATTGATTTGCCCGGTCTCTGAGGATCTGACCCGAAGCATTCAAAAATTTGGAACGGCATCGCAGTTTCGTGTGGTACCCAATGTGGTGGACACCGCGTTATTTCGCCCGAAAACCGCCCCTTCCCATTCGGCGGAACACCCTTTTCAATGGTTGCACATCAGCTCCTTATCGGATGAACAAAAAAACATCAGCGGCATGATCCGTGCCATTCAGAAGCTGCGCCAGCAGACCGCGGCGAATGAAACGTTTGAAGTACAAATCGTCGGAGATGGGAACCCCGAACCGCATCAAGCCTTGGTTGACGCGTTGGGCCTGCAAGACTGCATCACGGTGCACGGCGAAGTCTCGCTTGAAGAGGTGGCCGAAAAAATGCGAACCGCTCATGCATTGCTGCTCTTTAGCCGTTATGAGAATTTTCCATGCGGCATTCCAGAAGCTTGGTCCAGTGGCATTCCTGTTCTTTCCACCGACGTTGGTGGCATCCGAGAGCACCTCACTCCAGATCGCGGAGAATTGATCGAATCAGAAGATGAGGCGGCCTTAGCAGAATGTATGTTGCGCTGGATACAAAGCCCCAGCGCCTTTGACCGCAAAGAACTCCGCACCCATGCCATGGAGCACTTCAGCATGGCTGCAATAGGAAAGGCATACAGCGAAGTGTATGACGAAGCGCTTGAATCCATGAATTCACGGCAGGCATGAACTCCCCCTCACAAACCCGATTAGAGGATCGACACGCACTGATCAGTCGCATATTGCTTCTGGTGTTCACAACGTCCATCATTCTCTTGAATTCCCGCACCCTCGGTGCGAGCGGACAAGGTGAAATCGCCTGGATCCAACTTGGTATTTTGGTCGTCACTGGACTCAGTGGCTTTCTGGCCGGCGGCACCGTCGTTTTTCTCCAAAAAGAAATGTCCGTTTGGAACACACTTGTCCCGGGACACCTTTGGCTCGCATGTTCCGCTCTGATCGGAACAGGGGTCGGCACAGCCTTATCGTTTTTACCAACCAGTCACTTCGCAATCATCGCTGTTACCGGTTGGATGCAAGGGGCGATCATCTTTCACAGCCAGGTGCTCTTGGCGGAACAGAAAATCAAATCCCACAATGCACTGCAGGTGCTTCAAGCGGGAGCACTTCTGATAATCCTTGGGGTACTTTTCAGCATTACGCAAGCGCCTGATGTCACTGATTTCTTAAATGCACTCGCCGCCAGTCTCGGCATCGCACTTGTGGTATCGGTGGTGCTCGTTCTGCGCCAAGTACCCCGACCTGCTGCATCCGACCGCGTGGCCCCTCTTGCTGTAGCGCGGCGCCTATGGGCATTCGGACGGGCGGCGCAAACAGGAGCCGTATTGCAAATGTTGACCAATCGCGCCAACTTGAGCCTATTGGCACAGGCGCCCGCAGGTGTCGCCGCTTCGGGCATTTATTCCATTGCTTTCTACGGTTTGGAAGCCATGTGGCTTATTCCACGCGCACTCGCGCCGCTCGTATACACGCGGACAGCAGCAGAAACGGGACGGAATGAACGGATGGCCCACACCCGAAAACAGTTGCAGCGGGCCCTTATCGGCACCGCGGCTTCATTGGCAGCGGCTTTGTTCATTCCCGAAAACATCTACAGCTGGGTTTTTGGATTCGATGGAATTCGACCGGTTGTGGTGGGCTTGGCTCCAGCGGCCATCGCCGGTGCATTTTCTTCCATCGTAGCTCACCATCTTTCGGGCATCGGCCAGCACCGATGGAATGCCTGGACTTCGGCAGCTGGCTTGCTCAGCTTGTTAGGGTTGGCGGCGGCGCTAATTCCAGAGAGCGGAGCCGTTGGCGCAGCATATGCTGCATCGGGCGCGGCCATTATTCAGGCCGCAGGCTTGTTGATTGGATGGTCGAATTGTGATTCTACACCCGTTCGAAAACTGTTTTCTTAGTCGGCTATTTTGGGTTCAGCCCAAAAGTCCCAGGTCATCCACCGCAGGTGGCCGCTTGGTTTCGAATCCTTCCGCACGTTGAAGCCCTGCCAGTCTTCCCATGGCAACGTCCCGTGCTTCCAAATGCACCAAAAATTCTGGCGTGCTGATGGGGGTCTGAGGTCCCTTTTCCTCAGCATCTGCCCGATGAAATTGGGTCGCATATGCCGCAATCGCTTTGGCCTTCACCTTCTCAAAACCCTCAATATTCAAGACAATGGTTGGCTCCCGCCATCGGTCCTGTATGCCGTGATAAACAGCCTGTGGACGCCAGGGCAATTGCGCCACTCCTGAATCGGTATCTACCGTTTCAATTTTCACAAGACCGCTCAAGAAGGCCGCACGGTGAATCAATTCTGCTCCCCGGCCATGATCGGGGTGGCGGTCGTCCAATGCATTGGCCAAAACGATGCGGGGACGCAAGCGCCTCAGCACCTCAACAACCGCATGCAGCGACCGCTCATTTACTTCGAAGAATCCATCGCCTAAGCATAGATTTTCGCGGTGTTCCGCACCTGTCTCTTATACACATCTCCGCGCCCACGAGACCAGAGCGGCTCTCGTAT
>CAXDQP010000292.1:0-2969 GCA_963991335.1 uncultured Flavobacteriales bacterium | reverse complement strand
ACCGACGCACAGCTCTTCGTCACCGAAGCGTCGCAATTCTTGGCCGATCGTTACATCACGGGCACATGCCCCAAATGCGAATCGCCCGGTGCATACGGCGACCAATGCGAAAAATGCGGTTCCGCCTTATCTCCAACGGACTTGATCGAGCCCACCTCAACATTGAGCGGCGCAACACCAATTTTGAAGGACACCACCCTCTGGTACCTGCCCATGGGACGGCACGAAGATTGGCTCCGCGATTACATTGACAACGGAAAATTCAAGGGTGCAGTGCACCACGATGCGCGCGGTTGGAAATCACACGTCACAGGCCAATGCCGAAGTTGGATCGATGGAGGCCTGCAGAGCAGAGCCATGACCCGTGACCTGGACTGGGGCGTACCCGTGCCCGTTGAAGGTGCCGATGGAAAAGTTCTTTACGTTTGGCTCGACGCGCCCATTGGCTATATCACTTCCACCATGGAATGGGCAGCCAATACTGGACAAAATTGGAAAGATTGGTGGCAATCTGAAGATGCCGAATTGATCCACTTCATCGGAAAGGACAACATCGTTTTTCACTGTTTGATCTTCCCCATTCTATTGAAAGAACACGGGGCATTCAATCTTCCGACCAATGTGCCCGCCAATGCGTTCATGAATTTGGAGGGAGATAAAATTTCAACGTCGCGCAACTGGGCGGTTTGGGTGAAAGACTACCTCGAGGAATTTCCCGGAAAAAGCGACGAATTGCGGTATGTTCTTGCGAGCATCATGCCCGAGCAAAAGGACAGCGAATTCACGTGGTCCGATTACCGCGAACGGGTCAATAATGAGCTGGCCGATGTCCTCGGAAACTTCATCAATCGGGTGATCGTCTTGACCCGGAAATATTATGAGTCCGGAGTGCCTGAAATAGACCGCACGAAATGGACTTCCGACGAGGACGCAATCGTTCAAGCCCTGGAATCTGCTCCAGGAGAAGTCGCTGAATTGATTCGGCGCAACCGTTTCCGCGATGCCTTGCAAGCCGCCATGGGCGTAGCACGCTTGGGCAACAAGTACATGACCGAGCAAGAACCGTGGAAGATCAAGAAGACAGACGAGGCGCGCACGGCAGTGATTCTAAACACCTGCATCCAAGTTGCGGCAAATTGCTCGGTGTTGTTGGAGCCCTTTATTCCACAAACCGCGCAAAAAATGCAGACTGCATTTGGGATTTCGAATGCCCAATGGGAGCAAGCCAGCGGCACCATGATGCATCCGGGCGAGCGATTGGGTGATTTGCCCATCCTGTTCGAAAAAGTGGAAGAATCCACTGTAGACGCTCAAGTTGAAAAATTAAAATCCGCACAAGCAAGCGCAGCACCTGCCGCGACTTGCGAACCCCTCAAGCCCATGATGACTTTTGATGATTTCCAAAAAATGGACCTCCGGGTCGGCGAAGTAATTGCGTGCGAGCGGGTTCCCAAAGCAGACAAATTGCTCCAATTGACCATCAAAACAGGGTTGGATGAACGCACCGTCCTAAGTGGCATCGCCGAGCACTTCAAACCGGAAGAAGTTGTCGGACGGCGGGTTACGTTATTGGCCAACTTGGCACCTCGCAAAATCCGCGGCGTAGAAAGCCAGGGGATGGTGCTGATGGCCGAATCAGCTGATGGATCCTTGCGCTTCGTAACACCAGAAGAAGGCACCGCTGCTGGCGACACCATCCGTTGATCAGAACATCATCTTCAGGGTTGCAGAGAGGGTGCGGCCGTAGGCCCAGTAACCTTCCATCTTTCCATTTTCGATGGTGCCTTGTTCCTTATCACCCGTTTCAGGATCGGTCACGAAGGTTTCAAAGCCATCGCTGATGTAGATATTGTCCAGCGCATTCTGCACATTCAAACTGGCCATCCAACCCAATCCACCCGCTTCAAACCGGTAACTCGCGCGCAAGTCGAGGTAGCCAAATTCAGGAAGCATGACAGGTTGCAATCCTGCTCGGTCAGGATTCGTACGGTCAGCATCGACCTCAAAACGTGCGTACAAATTCCAATTGTGGACATAGTTGGCACCGATCCGGAGACCTTTCGTCGGTGAAAAGTTCATGAGCATGCCGACCTGCGATTGCGGTGCATCACTGACCTTCAGCCCAGCCGAATAAATGTAGAGGGTCTCCAAAACCTCTCCGCCCTCTTCCGCAGTGATTTCAGCGTTGACATCGTTGTCCCAGCGCCAGTCGCCAAAGGAAGCCATCCCACCAATTTCGACCTTCGGATGCGGTCGGGTTTTCAATTCCAACTCAATTCCCTCGTGGGTTTGCACCAAGCCCGTAATGAACGCCCTGTATTCCGTACCGTCAGGTCGTAAAAGCGGGCTGCTCATGATGCTCTTGTCCCGCCATTGGGTGTGATAGGCATTGACATCCAATGAAATTCCACGCCAGCGGAAGCGATAGCCCGCTTCGAATGCTGCCACTTTTTCATTGGTCAAACGGTCGTTGCTCAAAACATTGGAATAGTTCGTGAATACATATTTTATGAAGGGCGCTCGTGAATACACGCCACCATTCACGTAGATGTGGCTGGTCTCTCCGAGCCGCACACTCCCTCCAGCCTTGGCGTTGTAACCAACGCTGCTTGCCTTGAGTGATTTCTCGCCATAGACAAATTGCTCCGTGGTTTCAATGTTGCCCGTTGTTTCATTCAGTTCTGTGACTTCCTGAACCCCCGTCTCCGCGTATCGGAAGTAATTGTAGGGATCGATGCGACGATATCCAGTCAAACTCATGGTGCCCGCAGCAAACAAGCTGAAGCGATCATCCTTGTACTCCACTTGAGCAAAACCTCCAGCATACCGCACCAAACCGATGTCATCGTAATCGACCTTGTCACCGGGTTGTGCCATCAGTTCGTAATCCGGGTTAATTCCATACCCGTCAGAACGGCTAAAAGACTGCAGATAGAAGTCACCACCGAGCATATTATTGACACGTGTGA
>CAXDQP010000291.1:0-2998 GCA_963991335.1 uncultured Flavobacteriales bacterium | reverse complement strand
GAGCTCCTCTCTGGTCTCGTGGGCTCGGAGATGTGTATAAGAGACAGCCCTCCGTCACCACTCCAATTCGAACCGCGTGCAAGTCCCACTTTTCAAAAATTCCTTCTACCAATGACTCTTGGCCCTGGGCAACGACGACCAACATTCGCTCTTGGGATTCGCTAAGAAGAATTTCAAACGGTTGCATATCATCCTGCCGCAACGGCACGTCATCCAGGTGAATGTCCATGCCCACCTCCCCGGCAGCAGACATCTCAGAAGTAGAGCACGTAATGCCCGCAGCTCCCATATCCTGCATGCCCCGAACCGCATCCGTAGCGGCGAGCTCCAATGTTGCCTCGAGCAATAATTTCTCTTGGAATGGATCGCCTACTTGAACCGACGGCAGATCATTTGCGCTATCCGCGGTGATGTCCTTCGAAGCAAATGAAGCACCTTGAATTCCATCCTTACCTGTGGCCGACCCCACAATGTAGACGGCATTTCCAACGCCTGAGGCAGTCGCACTGATAATTTTATCTGTTTCTAAAATCCCCACAGACATTGCATTCACAAGCGGATTCACTTGGTAACAGGGATCAAAAAACACCTCACCACCTACCACGGGAACACCAAAACTGTTGCCATAATCCCCGATACCTTTCACTACACCCTCAAGCAACCATTTCGTACGCGGATGATTCAAATCCCCAAAACGCAAACTATTCAGCTGCGCAATCGGGCGCGCTCCCATGGTAAAAATGTCCCTATTGATTCCTCCAACCCCGGTGGCCGCCCCTTGGTAAGGTTCCAAAGCGCTAGGGTGATTGTGCGACTCTATTTTGAAGGCACATCCCAATCCATCTCCGATGTCAACAATGCCCGCATTCTCCTCTCCCGCTTTCACCAGCATATGCTCACCCTCTTTTGGAAGCGTCTTGAGGTATTTGATGGAATTCTTATACGAACAGTGCTCACTCCACATCACCGAGTAGATGCACATTTCAGTGAAATTGGGCACGCGACCAAGGATCTCTTGAATCTTTTGAAATTCATCGGGCGTCAGTCCCATTTCCTGGGCTTGTTCCAAAGTAGCTGGCGCAGTGGAGGCGTTCATGGCGAAATTTTCGTTAAGCCTGTAAAATTAAGTTGAAGACCATTTTTTTCACCGTTAAAAAGCACCCGATTTACCACCAATTGTCCACGAGTTTTTGCCAAGCTGTGAATGGCGTGTACGCATCTTTGTGCTTGTTGTAATTTGCAGCACCATGCGCGCAGTCATTCAAAGGGTATCCGAAGCCTCCGTCTCCATCGATCGCGTCATTTGCGGAAAAATCAACCGCGGCTTGATGATCCTCGTGGGCATTGAAGACGCAGACAACCTTGAAGACGTCAATTGGCTCGCCAATAAGATTGCGGGGATGCGCATCTTCACGGATGCCCATGGCAAAATGAATGAATCCCTGAACGATATTTCCGGAGAAGTTTTGATTGTTAGTCAGTTCACTTTGCACGCCTCCACCAAGAAAGGAACTCGTCCCAGCTTCATTCGTGCCGCACGACCCGAACACGCCATCCCCTTGTATGAAGCGTTCGTAGCAGCCATGGATGAATTGACTGAACCACCCATTGCGACTGGAAAATTTGGCGCTGACATGCACGTTCAGATTACCAACGATGGCCCTGTGACCATTTGGATCGACACCAAAAACAAATCATGAATAACGAAGCTCCGAGTTTGCAAGATCTCCAGCAAGAAGTAGACCAATGGATCACCACGACAGGTGTGCGTTACTTCAACGAACTTACCAACCTCGCGATTCTCACGGAAGAAGTCGGCGAATTGGCTCGGATCATCGCCCGACGGTACGGCGAGCAAAGCGAAAAGGAATCCGACCGAAACGCCGACCTTGGCGATGAGATGGCCGACGTGCTCTGGGTACTGATGGCACTTGCCAATCAAACGGGCATTGACCTTACCGAAGCTTTTCGCACCAACATGAAGAAGAAAAGTACGCGCGACGCCCAACGCCACATCAACAATCCAAAATTGAAATGAACGTCCCTCTCTTTCCCACGATTGCACTGGCACTTGCTTCCATTTTCATTTTCGGAGACGCTGCAAACGCGCAGCGCAATCGGTCCAGAAACTGGCTCGCGCCGACAACGGCCGAACAACGGTTGGCCGCTCAGGAGGAAGTCCGAAGCGCCTCCGAAAACACATGGACAGCAGGATTGCCCCTGCGCAATGTTGGCCCCTCCGTCATGAGCGGTCGGGTTGCCGACGTTGCACTCGCAGGTGCTGATGGCCGGTCATTTTATGTTGCATATGCCTCCGGAGGCTTGTGGTACACGGAAAACAATGGCACGAGTTTTGAGCCGCTATTTGATGACGCCTTGAGCATCACACTCGGGGCGGTCGCCTATCACGCGTCTTCAAAGCGCATTTGGGTCGGCACAGGAGAAGTCAATTCATCCCGCAGTTCGTATGCCGGCACAGGTGTTTACGCGAGCGATGACCAAGGCATGACCTGGGAACACCTTGGCTTGCCCGAAACCCAGCACATCGGCCGAATCGTTTTGGATCCCAACAATCGCGATGTGGCGCACGTTGCTGCGCTTGGACCCTTGTATTCTGCCAATCACTCAGGAGGGATTTACCGCACCCGAGATGGCGGAAAATCGTGGCAAAAAACACTTGAAGTGCAAGGCATCCATGGATTGGCCGGTGCGGTAGACCTCGTCATGGACCCCAATGATGCGCAACACCTATTTGCCGCTACTTGGGACCGAACACGCCGCGCATGGGATTTTCAAGGCAATGGACTCGGGAGCCGCATTTGGGAATCGAGCGATGGAGGCGATTCTTGGCAAGACCTGTCTGCCCTTGAAGGGTTTCCCCAATCCGAATTTACCGGGCGCATTGGACTCTCCTATTATGCGGGCGGCATCAATAGCGAAGGCGCACAGCTTTATGCACTGTCTCTTATACACATCTCCGCGCCCACGAGACCAGAGA
>CAXDQP010000290.1:0-2998 GCA_963991335.1 uncultured Flavobacteriales bacterium | reverse complement strand
CGCCGCGAGCAATTCCATTGTGGCCCCCGACACTTCCATCTCTGGCTCTCTGGTATCGCTAATTTACCTCGATGCGCCTGACTTGATTTGCGCAGGCGAGCCCATTCAGTTCGTCAACAATTCCATCGGTGGAAATGACTACAGCTGGGAATTTGGTGATTTGAATTCGAGCGATGAGGAAAATCCGGAATATGTGTACCTCACTGCAGGAGAATGGGATGTGATGTTCATTGTTTCGGACGCTACGGCTAGCGGGGGATGTTTGGAACCGGACACCGCATTTGCGACGCTGTTCATTGAGGAAATCCCACAACCCTTGATTGACGAGGTGCCTCCTGTTTGCGAAGGAGAAAGCACAAATTTGCAGGCTTATGGCACGGACGCCTTGGCTTGGCAACCGCACCCCACGTTGGACGATCCTTCCGTGCCCAACCCAGTGGTAACACCGACACAAACCACCACATATACCGTAGAGGATTCCAATACGTGCGGAACAGGAACCGCTGAGGTGACCGTAGTGGTTGAGGTATTGGTTACGGACATCACCGATGACATGACCATTTGCCTCGGTGACGTGGTGGATCTGGAAGCGACCGGCGGGAGCGATGTGATCTGGACGCCCACGGTTGGATTGGGTTCTCCGTCCTCGCAGTTGACCACCGCCAGCCCCACCGAGAGCACGACGTATACGGCGTTGATTTCGAGCCCAAATGATTGCCTTGCAGAGGAAGAGGTCACGATCAACGTGGTGCAATCCTCTCCCGGAGGACAGACGTATCCGACCATTTTCTTGTGCCAAGGGCAAGGCACGTTTTTGGAGGCGGGTGAAGGCATGAGTTACCTCTGGTCACCGGCTGAATTGGTCACCAATCCGTTGGCTCAAAATACATTCACTTCGCCCTCGGAGAACACCACTTTTACCGTGCAAATTGCAAACGTTTGCGGAGTAGGGGTGGACAGCGTGAGCGTGGAATTGATTGCGCCAAGCGCGGATGCGACGGGTGGAGGTTGGATTTGCCGGGGGGAAACCATGGAGTTGAGCGCCTCAGATGGGGTGAATTATTCTTGGACGCCTTCGGGATTGGCGGCGAGTCCAACGGCACAATCAACCCAAGTTTTTCCCATTGAAACGACCACATTTACGGTTTATGTTACCGACCAATTTGGCTGCACCGGTAGCACTGACATTACCGTTCAAGTTTGGCAGCCGCCGTATGTGGACGCTGGACCGGATCGATCGGTGGATTGGTTGGATCAAGTGCGGTTGTTTGGAACGGTTGATGCGGATACGTTGTGGTGGACACCGGATGACTGGCTGAGCTGCAGCGATTGCCTCACGCCTGAAGTGGAAGTGCAAGGACCTCAGTGGTTCGTTTTGGAAAGCATTTCATCCGAAGGCTGCACGGCGAGAGACAGTGTGTTCTTGGATGTCTTTTATCCGGTCTACATCCCAACCGCCTTCACTCCGAACAATGACGGTGTGAACGACGCCTTTCGGATTGAAGGGGTTGAACCACGCGGGTTTTGGTTGGAGATTTTCAATCGTTGGGGGGATGTGGTTTTTTACAGTGAGGACCCCAATGAGCCCTGGATTGGTAACGATCAAATGCTCGATTCTGACCATTTCGTTCCGGACGGGGTATACGTTTGGCGCATGCGCTACGAAATGCGTGACGGACCGAGGTTGAAGTCTGGCACGGTATCGCTGGTGCGCTGATCCAATCTTCACCAGTCGGAATCGGCCGTCTGGCCTTGCAAGACCCGATTGTTTCTCCTACATTCGAAGGCTCATAGGCACGTACAGTGACACCATGAACCTCCTTGATCACCACCTCCACCGCTTGTTTTTGGACCACGATTGCATCGTTGTTCCGGGATTGGGCGGATTTGTTTGCAACCGAAAGCCGGCGCGGTATGACGACAAGCGTCAAGAGTTGATCCCACCTTCCCGCACCATTTTGTTCAATGAACGAATTGTGCACCATGACGGTGTTTTGGTCCAGGCCATTGCCCAAAAGTCGGGCCTTTCTTTGGACGAGGCATTGGCGGAAGTGGAAGCAGAAGGATCCGTGCTCAAGTCGGCAATGCAAAGCGGCAAAACGGTTCGCATTCATCAAGTAGGACGCTTGTTTGTCGGCCAAGAGGGGCGCATGCAATTCATGCCGGATGAGGAAATGGAGCGCATTCTGCGGTCTTTTGGATTGAAGCGGATTCCGCTGCAGCCCATCAATGTGACCAATGAATCGACGCGTCCCTTGCCAGCGAAACGCATCATCCCATTGCCGCAATCGGAAGAACAACAAACGGAGGCGCCATGGTTAAGGATAGCCGCAGCCATTGCCGTGCCCGTTCTGGGCGGTGCCGGCATGTTTTTCATGGACGGCATGGAAAGCGACGCAGCACTCATGAGTACCCTTCCTGTGCACATTCAGTCGTACGAGGAGGCGCGTTATCAGCCCAGATTTGAGGAGGAAGCAATTCCGGTGTGGGAATCAATTGCTGAGCCGGCTCCAATGTCACCAGTGCTGACGAAGAGCGAAGAGGAAACGAATGTTGCTGAGAAGGCGGAAATTCCAACGTCTGCAGTTTCGATCGAACCTGTTGAGGCGATGAAAAGCGATGCGGTATTCTTATTGGTCGCTGGCTCTTTCTCCATTGAATCCAACGCACAAAACCTCTCGAAGGAGTTGAATGAAAACGGCTTTGATTCGGAAGTCTTGAAGCAGGAAAATGGATTGCACTTGGTAACGTTTGCCACCCATTTCGAAGAGGGCCAAGCCCGAAGGAGTTTGGCCGAACTCCGAAGCGATGAATCGACAGCGCGCGTTTGGTTGAAGCGTGTGGCTCAGCCGCATTGATCGCACTTAGGTCATGGCACATCTCCCCCTTCCTGAGGCGCTTATTTTGGATTTCGGTGGCGTACTCTACGACATTGATTATGCGGCGCCTGTTCGTGCGTTTGAAGCGATGGGAGTAGCCGAATTTGCCGGGCTTTACA
>CAXDQP010000289.1:0-3001 GCA_963991335.1 uncultured Flavobacteriales bacterium | reverse complement strand
TTTCATATCCATTGAGGGTCGCAATGTTTTGAGCGGCTTGCATCTGGTACAAGACTTCATTACCCGCGCGCTTTGCGGGATCGCCGGTGCACGATTCTTCTTGTCCGAGAACCGCATAGGAAGTTTCTGAGGCATGCAATATGCGCGCAATAGCCTTTGTAATGCGCTTCGCCCGGTCGTCAAAACTGCCTGCGCACCCGACCCAAAAGAGCACATCTGGTGTTTGTCCTGAGGCGGTCAATTCCGCCATAGTTGGTATGTGTATTGAACTCATCTCGTTTTAAACTTCGTTGGTCCAGTTCCCTCTGTCCCCTGCGGGGAATGCCCAAGGCGCTCCATTGTTTTCGATGTTGTTGAACATCGAAGTGATGGACTCGGGCGATTTGCTGTCTTCCATGATCAGGCTTCTCCGCATGTCCAAAATGATTCCCATGGGACTGATGTTGATGGGGCAGGCTTCTACGCATGCCTGGCAACTGGTGCACGCCCACAATTCTTCTTCGGTGATCCAGTCGCCAAGAAGCGACTTGCCGTCGGACTTCCATTCTCCTCCGTTGGCCTCGCGAGCGGCGCCAATTTCTTCGATGCGATCTCGCGTGGACATCATGATTTTCCGAGGACTGAGCAATTTGCCCGTCTGATTTGCAGGACATTCGGACGTACACCGCCCGCATTCTGTGCAGGTGTACGCCTCCATCAATTGCTTCCAGGTTAGATCTGGCGCGTCCTTCGCACCAAATTTTGGCGGAATGGCATCGGCGGGGGCGGCGGCAAATGGATCGGCGTTGGGATCCATCATGAGTTGTACCTCTTTCGTGACGGCTTCCATGTTGTCCATGGCGGCCGGAGCGTTCAAATTTGAAAAATAGGTATTGGGGAAGGCAAGAATGATATGGAAATGCTTCGAGTATGGCACGTAGACCAGGAACGATAAGACACCAACAATATGTGCCCACCACATTCCACGTTCTACGGCAATTACGCCAACATCTGTGAGGCCTGCGTAGAGCGGAATCAGTATGCTGCTGACGGGAAATGAGCCGGCCGCAGGGTAATGCGGCAGTCCGCGGGCTTGTGCAATGGCATCCGCAGCATTCATGCTGAGGAAAGCAAACATCAAGACAACCTCTGCCACCAAAATGATGTTGGCATCGAGGGAAGGCCAGCCTTGCAAGTCCTTGGAAGTCAATCGGGCCAGTGCCATGCCATTTCGCCGGATGAAGAACACCACGCATGCGACAATGACGCCTGCCGCTAACCACTCAAAGGAGGCAATGAGCACGTTGTAGAAACCACCGAGGAAGGCGAAAATTCGGTGAGTACCGAAGAGTCCATCGATGACAATCTCGAGCATTTCAATGTTGATGATCACAAACCCTGCATAGACAATGATGTGCATGATTCCGGCGACCGGTCGTGCCGTCATTTTACTTTGGCCCAAGGCCACGCGGGCCATGGTCTTCCATCGCTCTGCTTTTCGATCGCTTCCATCCCAATCAATTCCGGAAAGAATGTTGCGGCGAATGACCGCTACTCGTTTCGCGAAGAAGAAGCTGGCGGTGCCGAGGATGGCAAGGAAAAGCAGTTGGCTCAACATCGTTTGGTTCTTTCAGTGGTGGTCTTCAGGGCTGTTCGTTTTCTTCGCGTTCATCCAACTGCTGTTCGATGATGGCTTTGAGCTTCTTCAACTCCTTCTTTGAAAGCGCCTTTTCTTGTTTCTTGCCGAAGACCGAAACCCGAACGTACCGCCAAGGATTGAGGTAGAGATCATTGATGAGGTATTGCAGCTCATTGTTGGTCGCAATCAAGCCGTCATGCAGGGAATCGCTGTTGACCAGTTGTCCCAAAGAGCCTTCTCCCATATTGATTTTTCGCGTGATTTCATCCACATGCGCGAGTGCTGAATTCGCCCGATTGCCCGTTTCCGCGAAGTTCACCGCCGCCTATGAATCCGAGATTTCAGAAAAATTTTCCATCACGTTGGCGAGTTCATCGTTGTGGTCCTTGATGTTGGAAGTGATGCCTTCCACATTGGTCATGATGCCATTGAGTGCCGAGCGATTTTCAGCGACCATGTTGTCCAATTGAATGGAGGTCTTCTCTAGGCTTTCGACCGTCCTTTGAATGCTTTCAAAAGCGGTGGGAAGCCCCAAGGTTGCGTCTGCTTCGAAAACGGCTTTCAGGTTTTCCAAAATATCATCAACTCCATCGATGAGTTGGTCGGTTTTGTTTTTCAATGGCAGCAGCTCAATGCGCACAGCCTCGGCAATTCCCATTTCCAAATCGCTCAAGAGGGTATCGCCGGGCTCAGCGAGCATCTCGTCCTCTCCTGCAATCAAGTCAATGGCTTTGGTTCCGAAAAAGTCGCTGGAGACGATTTTGGCTCGGGTGTCACGTGGAATCCGAAGGGTGGATTGTTCGATTTTGAAGGCCACCATCAAGGAGCCGTCTCCTTCATCAGAGAATGCGACCTCGGTGACTTGGCCAACTTTGAAACCATTGACTACAACCGGATTCGAAACTGCCAATCCATCAATGGCCGAATAGGCGGCGTAGTAGGTGTTGGATGGCTGAAAAGGATTGAATCCCTTCAGGTAATTGACACCCAAGATCAAGAGTATGAGCCCGCCGATGACAAGCGCTCCAATCCTAAATTCTTTTGATACTGTGGCCACGTGGATCAGTTTTTGCGAATGGGTTTGACTCCTTGGGATTCAAATGAAGTTCCTTCAAATTTAACGACAAAGGCGTCTGAGAATCCTTGTTTTTGCAATTGCATTTTGAGCACCTTGGCTTCTGCCGCAGTTGCACAGTTTCCGACCGCGTATTTGAAGAGCCCGTTGCGAAGGTACTCCACCACCGTCTGGAGACCTCGGAACCGCTCGTCATCTTCCTCGAGTGCGAGTCCTGAGGTCATGACTTGCACCCGGTAAGTGGGGGAGGGCAGAGCGGTTGGAGGTGCAATGGGCGGTGTATCTTCGGGGGAGGAAGTCGAGGCTAC
>CAXDQP010000288.1:0-3025 GCA_963991335.1 uncultured Flavobacteriales bacterium | reverse complement strand
GCGCGAATGTATGAAGTTTATATATTGAATCGGCCGGTAATCTTCACCGAAAATCGCACATCCAAGCAAAATGATTTGGTTCTGAATGAACCGAGCAAAAAACAACTCTCTGAATTGCCGCAATTGCTCCGGCAACACCCTTCACTCAATGGGGTCACTTTGACGTGCTCTTACGTGCAATCACTTTGGATGGATTTCTGCATTCTTTACAAGGAGGTGTTAGCTGCAGGCTGCGTCGTTGAAAATCAAGACGGTGCTTATTTGTGGATCGAACGAAACACGCGTTGGGATCTGCCCAAAGGAAAAGTGGAACCTGGGGAAAGCATTGAAGAAGCAGCAGCGCGGGAGGTCACGGAAGAGACGGGAATCGGTGATCTCTCGCTCCTTGGACACTTGCGCACCACCTACCACACCTATGAAGAGGCCGGAGTTCCCATTTAAAAAACAACGTTTTGGTTCCATGCCATGCATGCGGGCAAAAACACCCAAGGAAATCCACAAAGCGAAGAGGGAATCACGGATGTTCAGTGGAAACCGCGGCCCTTTGGACCCGAATTGCTTGAGAACACGTACCCAAGCATCCTTGACCTCGTTGCATCCATTCCCGACTGATCCGAATGGCCTCAGCGCTTTCGCAGCAGCCGTTTTAATTCATTGAGAAGTCCGCTGCTCGGCAATCGATTCAGTTGGCCAATCAATTCACCCTGGGCGTTGATTGCAAAAACCGACGGAACCGATTGTATCCCATAGTCCTCGTAAAATTGTGGGTTGTTCCCAACCCAAACCACTTCCTCGCGGATGCTCTTGCGCAGTGAAACCGTTTTGTTCCAGTCTTCTTCATTTGAATCAACGGAAACCACAAAAGCACACAAATCGCGCGCATCCAACTCTTCGATCAAGGCATTGAAATACTCGCGTTCCCGCAAGGCAAGGGTCGAACCATTTTTCACCACGAGAAAGAGCTTCAACGGCTGAACGCACTGGCCAGCCAACGAGTCCAAGTCACCATTTGGAAGGGTCCAAGACACCGGGGTAGGAACCCATCCGGCTCGGCCTTTTCGGCTCTTTTTGAGCAATTCTTTGTAGAACTGCTGAAAAAAAGATGACATTGGGATGCTCTCCCATACGCGCTCAACGATGTTGGCAGGCTCTACAATGGCCATTTCCAACCAAGCGAGCTCCAATCCGTAACGCGTGGAGTGATCCAATACACCGGTCATTGCGCTGAGCAATGAATCGCGGTTGGCCTCGACCACGGCCTCGTTGATTGCATTCCAATCCAAACCATTCTTCACCCACCAATTGCCATACACCTCTCGCCATGCACTCAACCAGCCAGCCGATTGCAATCTCTCTTCCATTGTTCGTCCGTCCGATGCCAATTCACTGCTCTGCCAAATGGAATCCAAAACGGCCGAAGCAGCTCCTTGTGAGCTCATCCAGCTCAGCTTATAATGCCACCAAATATCACGGGCCCATGGAGCATCCATGGATTCACCCGCCAACTGCCAAGCCTGTTCAAAAGATTCTTGCAACGAACGTTCTTCCATCACAATCGAGTCAGCCTCTCCTCCATTCAGTCCATTCATTCTCCGCATGACTGAGGCAGCACGCTGTCGATTCAATGCCCGATTCTTAGAAGACAACGAGTCCAGGGCATTGCTTGGATGATTCCCATTCCAACGGGAAAGTCCTGTGGAACCATGCAGGCCTCGAGCCTTTTTGCCCGGCTTCAATTCAAATACGGCCGATTCATTGGGACGAACAAGGACCATCCATGACCAAGGCGGGGCCGACAACTCGAAAAGTGTGGGGTGCTCCAAACCCTCGAGTTCCCAAACGAAGGAACCGTCAAGACCGACCAAAATCTCGTCCTGCCAAATGCCTTCACTGATGCCGGGATAAGTGAATTCCCGAACATGCACTAGACTCGGAAAATCGTCAATGGCATCATCATACAAGCATTTTCCGAGCAATTCAATCGGGACCGGATGCTTGGTTGAATCGCCTTCCTGAGCATGGCCTAAGGGGCTGAACGACATGCAGAACATTCCGAAGAATAGAACACGAACGCATCTTAAAATGCCTGCAAAAAAATAACGCTTGGCCTGCAATACTATCACATTTCTTGGCTTAACTCATCTGGGATGAATGCACTGGCATCTCCACCGTTCAGAAGGATTTCGCGAACCACGTTGGAGTGGATATGTGCAAATTCTGGATCGGTGAATAATATCACCGTTTCCAAATGCATATTCAATGATTTGGTCATTTGGGCGATGGTCCGCTCGTACTCGAAGTCTCCTCCGTTGCGCACACCACGAATCAGCCAATGGGCACCCTGCTCTTCACAAAACGCGCTGGTGAGCCCCTCAAATGCCTGAACACTTACCGAGGGAAACGCCGCGGTGACACGATTTAACCAATCCATGCGTTTTTCCACGCTAAACATGGAAGTCTTTGCGCTGTTCACGCCAACCGCCACTATGACCTCATCAAAGAGCGGGACACTCCTCTCTAAGATGTTCATGTGGCCCCGGGTGATGGGATCAAATGACCCTGGAAAAACGGCTTTTTTCATGGTTGACATTCACTTTTGAAAGAGACTAAATTGCACATGCCCATACTTTCGGGTTTCTTTGAAGCCACGAACTTGGGAAACATCCGTGCGCTCTCCGTGCTCCAATATAAACCAACCACTTGGGACCAACAAGGCACCCTCTAACACAAGCTCAGGAACTTGTGTCAATTCCGGCAAGTCATAGGGCGGATCGGCAAAAACCACATCAAATTGTGTCAATGATTTTTTGACAAAACCAAGTGCATCGGCGCGCACAATCTGCCAAGTCTCCAACTCCCACGCACGGGCGACGCCGTACATGCCTCGAACAGCAGCTGCATCTTTTTCGACCGAAACAACAGAAGCACATCCCCTGCTGAAGAATTCCAACCCCACCATTCCTGTACCAGCGAAAAATACAAGCACGCCTAACCCTTCAAAATCCACCCTGGACCGCAACAAATG
>CAXDQP010000287.1:0-3026 GCA_963991335.1 uncultured Flavobacteriales bacterium | reverse complement strand
AATGATTCCACCCCCCCCAGGTCATTCAATTGCGCATAGCGCGCATCCTCCAGTGCATCCACTAGAACCACTTGGCGCTCGACGTATTGAATGATCCGAAACAGCAAGTCGGATTGATCCGATGGTGAGTTCAATCCTTGACTTTTGAAGAAATCAACCAGTATTTCTTTTGGCTCTTTCGACTCCGCTAACCCTTTATCGCAACTCTCTTGCAGCAGCGGAACACGCAAACCCGTCTGGCGAATTCCATCCAATGGCAACGTTAGAAATATGCCATTAAACACGTGAAACGGATGGCTCACAACCGTTCGGTAATCTTTTCGATCCTTCATTGCTCAGTTTTCGTATCGCCTCTTCGAGGTGGATTTCAAATTTACAACGCTTCGCGCACTTCGTTGCACGGGAAATCCCAAATCGAATGGACTCTGGGATGTCACCCGTACCTTCGTACCATGCGCATAGATATCCTCTCAGCTGTTCCGGGTCTCTTGGAAGGGCCCTTTTCCGACAGCATCGTAAAGCGTGCGATCGAAAAGGGACTCGTCGAAATTGTGGTGCACAATATCCGCGATTGGAGCACCGACAAACACAAGAAAATTGATGATGAGCCCTTCGGCGGTTCCGCAGGAATGGTCCTTACCATCCAGCCCATTGCCGATGCCATTGCATCACTAAAATCGGAAAGGACCTATGCGGAAGTGATCTTCCTCACCCCCGATGGCCAGCAGCTCAAGCAGGGCGCTGTGAATCACCTTTCCACACAAGGAAATTTGATTCTGCTCTGTGGACATTACAAAGGCATCGACCAACGCATCCGCGAGCATCTCGTCACCCGAGAGTTTTCAATCGGCGACTATGTGCTCTCCGGTGGCGAACTCGCAGCGGCTGTCTTGACCGATGCAATCGTCCGCCTGATTCCAGGGGTCATTGGCGACGAACAAAGTGCACTCACAGACAGCTTTCAAGACAACTTACTCGCCCCGCCTGTATACACCCGACCCGCGGAATACAATGGCTGGAAAGTGCCGGAAATACTAAGGTCAGGGGACCACAAAGCCATCAACGAATGGCTGGAGGAACAGGCCATTGAACGCACCCAAGCGCTGCGTCCTGATTTGTTTGAAAAAGATTCCTGACTGAGAGTTCAAATCCTACCGCAATTATTCGTAATATTGCACCCCAATTCACGGGAGTAGAAAACGTCAAGACAATGGACCGGATTCAGGACATCGCAAATAAGATAGTGGAATTGCCAGAGTGGCCAGAATTTGGTGCTGGAGATACCGTAACCGTTACCATCAAAATCCGCGAAGGGAACAAGGAACGTTTGCAAAAATTCCAAGGAGTTGTCATCCAACGCCGAGGCAAAGGCCACACCACCACGTTCACCGTGCGAAAAATGGCTTCAGGAATTGGCGTAGAGCGTGTCTTCCCACTTTCCTCTCCATTCATCGATGGCATTGAAGTGAACAAGCGAGGTAAGGTGCGTCGAGCGCGTATCTACTACTTGCGTGCATTGACCGGAAAGGCTGCTCGAATCAAGGAGCGCCGTAACACCGCCAGCTAATCATCTAGCTCATCGCCCGAGCGATAGCACATAAAAAAGGCCCTTAATGTGGGCCTTTTTTTGTGCGCCATGCCGTGATTATCAGCCAAGTACTTCATTTACCCTGGCGATCACCGCAACTTCTGCTGCGTCAATAGCGGTCCACAGTTCCTCGCATTCTTTTCGGACAAGGTTTGCAAAATCAACGTCTTCAAGATCTGCGAGGTTCACGCGTGCGTTCAGAATGGCCCCTTTCACCCCTGTTCGTATCGCCATTGCACCAACACCCGCATCTGTAATGGAGTTGGGATTCCCAATGGCGGCCATTTCGCTCGCGACTTCCATGGCCGACATCGACAAACGGGCTACGTGCATAGGAATTTCGATGGCATGACGCGTCGCATCCTGAATCGCTTGATGCCGCACTTTTTTCTGATTGTCCGTTGCTTTTGGCAAACCATAGGCTTCCATATTTTGATTGAATGCATCAGATTCTGAATCCACCAGTGCCGCCTATTTAGCCTGCAGTTGAATCCCTCTTTCTGCGACGTTGCTGAACGATGCCCAACGCTCATCCCAACCGCGTTTGTGCGCGGACAAGTTGGCCACCATTGTGGCAAGTGCCACTCCCATTGTGCTGGCGTAGGCCGCCACGGAACCACCACCTGGGGCAGGTGATTCTGAGGCTGTTTCTTCCGCAAAAGCGAGCAAGGTCATGTCCAATAAAGGCGAGTTGTTGGCATCCGCAATGACATACTCGATGACCCTTTTCGACGGATCAAATGGAGCGAGGTCATCCAATCCCAAGGACTTGATCGCGATTTTCACCTTCTCTGCATCCGATATACCCAAGGAACGCTCCTGTTTTTTCAAAAAGTAATCCGCTGCTTCGGTCAGCACACGCAATGGAAGCAAACCGACCAACTCTGATCCGGTGACGCGAATGCCCCGATCGTGAGATCTTGCACAGGCTTCGTCAAACGCAATGTGCACGGGCGAGGTTCTTATGTATGTCAAATTCAGTGACAGTTGCGCAATTCCGTATTCTTCAATGTACCAACCGATGCCTTTCACAGCTTTGAGTGAGCCCGCTTGACGCAAAGGCTCACCTTTCGCATTCTTCAAAATCGGACTTCCTGGCCCACCTTCTCGCTTCACTCGCCCCGATTCCCGGATGTCAAAAGCGATGGCGTTGGCGCGCCTCGAACTGGTTGTATTCAAGTTGATGTTGTAAGCGATTAAAAAGTCCCGTGCACCGATAGCGGTGGCCCCGGAACGCTGGGTTTGTTCGTTCCAGGAGGCTGGACCGAAATCAGGCTTTCCTAGCGGTGTCTCCAGCTTTGCAAGCCCTTCGTATTGGCCCTTGCGGCAGGTGGCCAAATTCTGCCGTTCTTCGTTAAGCGCCGCAGCTTCATAGAGGTATCCGGGAATGACCAATTCTTCTCCGACCCGTGTGGCCAATGCGCGGGCGATATCGACG
>CAXDQP010000286.1:0-3027 GCA_963991335.1 uncultured Flavobacteriales bacterium | reverse complement strand
GCTTCGAACTACAACCCGAATGCGACCATGGACGCCGGCTCGTGTTTGTACGTGGTGGATTGTGAAGGGCTGATTTCAATTACAGGCCTTCTAACGCTTGGATCATGGGCAGAAGAAATTAGCTGGACGCTAAGCGACGCGTCGGGCGCGACTGTTTGGCAAGGTTTCGGAACCGACGCATACGATGGAGCACTCAGCGCGTATGAATTCTGCCTGCCGTCAGGTTGCTACACCCTTGAGCTTGTCGATTCGTTCGGTGATGGATGGAACCAGAACGTACTAACGCTTTTCTGGGAAGGCACAGGCACGGATTTCACCATGGAAGACGGAGGCTACGCTTCCTTTCAACTTGGCATTGGCGAGAACTGCGACGATCAGCCGGATCCATTCACCGGATGTACCGATGGAGGCGCAATCAATTTTGACCCAAATGCCACAGCAGATGATGGATCTTGTGAATTTGCGTTCTGCCCCACCAACGAAGTCACATTTGTAACAGTAACGTTGGAAGATGGATTGAGCATGGGCTGGAACTTGAACACCAGCGATGCAGCTGACGCAGTCGGAGGAGCGCAATTCGCCAGCAACAGCACCCACACCTATACGGCTTGCTTGAGTGACGATTGCTACACGGTGGACATGTGGGATTGGAATGCCAACGGATGGAATGGTGGATGGATGGAAGTGTGGATGGACAGCACGCTGATCACCACAGCAACCCTCGAAGAAGGATTCGCGGGTACGATGCAATTGGGAATCGGGGCTGACTGCGCCGAATCAGATGGCGGAGGGGCTCCTTTCGATTTCTGGGACCCCATTGCTTTTGCGCCTTACCCGAACCCTACAGAAGATTACGTCAATGTCAATGGTGACGGATTCGACCAACACTTGCCGGTTATTGTTGACATCAAAGATGTGCTCGGAAGAACCATTTGGAGCAAGCAAATTGTCCCCAACGACAATCCGGCGAACTGGATCATTTCTGTTGACCAATGGGAGGCTGGAATGTACTTCATCATCGGAAGCCAGGGGAATCGTTCCGCCAAAGCACCGTTTGTTGTAAAGTAAGACTGCGTTCATTTTGGCAAGCCCTATCCAGTAGGCTTGCCCGTAAATCGGCTCTTTTATTGGGGCCGATTTATTTTGGACGCTATTTTGTAATTGCTACGGTTGGCGTCGTTTCGTGACGTCATCTCAGCCAAAAACCCTGCTAAAAAGAACTGCAGTCCCATGACCATGCCCGTGAGCGAGATGTAAAATGCAGAAATTTCAGTGATGTTCCGCGAAGGATTTTGGTCCAAAATGGAAATGACTTTTCCTATGGCAATCCATCCAAACCCGCAAACACTAATGATGAACATCATTGCGCCCAAGGCACCAAAGATGTGCATCGGTTTGCGCCCAAACCGTGACATGAATCCAATGGTCAATAGATCAAGGAATCCATTCATAAACCGCTCCATGCCAAACTTCGTTGAACCGTATTTCCGTGCTTGGTGTTGGACGACTTGCTCCCCGATTTTATCAAACCCCGCGCTTTTGGCCAAAATGGGAATGTAGCGGTGCATTTCTCCTTGCACCTCGATGGCTTTGACGACCTCCAAACGGTACGCTTTCAAACCGCAATTGAAGTCGTTGAGTTTAATGCCACTGACTAACCGGGTTGCTGCGTTGTACAGTCGAGTAGGAATGGTTTTGCTCAGTGGGTCGTGTCGTTTCTTCTTCCAACCGCTCACCAAGTCGTATCCTTCTTCCTTGATTTTGCGCTCCAATTCGGGAATCTCTTCGGGAGAATCTTGAAGGTCGGCATCCATTGTAATTACCACCTTGCCTTTTGCTGCTTCGAAGCCCACCTGCAATCCTGCACTCTTCCCATAATTTCGGGACAGCTTCAAACCCACGACGCGCTCTGGATCTATTTCCGCTTATTCCTGAATGACCTGCCACGAATCATCGCGGCAGCCGTCGTCGATGAAAACAACCTCATAAGTTCGCTCACTTAGCACATCGTCAATCCACCTCTTCAACTCAGGAATGCTCTCAGCTTCATTGAAGAGTGGAATGACCAAACTCAGATCGGGAGTGTTTTCGTTCATCGCAAACGTTTTACGGCAATACTGCTCTTTTGGTTTCAACGAATGGTATTCGCCGTGTCACGTTTCAGAGTTGCTCCAACAATCGCTGCAATGACCCCCCAAAAAAGCAGACTAAAGAGAGAACCTACTATTTTCCCAATGCCGCCAGACCACCAAGCGATGCTCGCTCTCGTTTCTTCCTGAAGATCCTTGGGAAGCACCATCAAACCCGACAAATCAGTCTCCATTTTCGCCATGGTGAATTCTGCAATATTACCCGCCAATTCAGGGTCCACTACTCCAAAAAGCAACAGCTCAAAAACCAAAACCAAAAAGGTAGAAACCGCAGCTGCGACCCATGCGGTCCTGAATGCATCTTTAAAAGTCAGCCCCCCTTCCCGCTTCCGTTCAGCAACACAAGCAATGCACATTCCTGCAATCACGAACACCAAAGATCCAATCGCAACGGTTGTGCTCATGTATGCAGTAATTCCGAGCAGGTAGGCAATCAATTTCATAACGACCACCAGAGCGCCTGCTGCTGCGCCTTGATTCACTGCGTGTTGATTCAATTTCATGGCTGCAAGGTAGTACAACCCGAATTTTCTATGGTATCTTCGCACGGGGCAAGTCTCTTACGACCAGCTCCCGTCGACTCCCCCAGGACCGGAAGGTAGCAAGGGTAGACGGTCGTAGCGGTGCGATAGGAACCGCTTGCCCCACCTTTTTTCATCGGATAAGAGCCCCCAGCAATGAAAGCCACCACCATCCGACCCATTCAAAAAATCTTAGTAGCGACTCGAGGTGAAATTGCCTTGCGCGTCATGAAAACTGCGCGTGAAATGGGCATAAAAACCGTGGCCGTATACTCTGATGCAGACAAGCAGGCCGTTTTTGCACGATAAGCAGAAGAAGCGATAAGCATCGGAACCGCTCCATCCTCAGAAAGCGA
>CAXDQP010000285.1:0-3041 GCA_963991335.1 uncultured Flavobacteriales bacterium | reverse complement strand
TGACCATTGGCTTGGAAATGGACCGTAGCCCATTGATCGATCGGATCAATGATCGGGTAGATGCCATGGTCAACGCCGGAATGAAAAATGAAGCTGCTGCATTGCATTCCAAATCGCATTTAAATGCCCTGCAAACAGTGGGTTACCGGGAGTTGTTTGAGTGCTTCGAGGGACGTTGCACGGAAACCGAAGCCATAGAACACATCAAGGTGCATACCCGCCAATTTGCAAAACGCCAGATGACATGGTTCAAAAAGATGGAGAACATTCGTTGGGCAAATGCACTTGATACTGCAACAATTGAAGGCATCGTCAGGCAAGCTTGCGACCAACGCCAATGGCAACTCCACCGGCCGTTTCCTTCAGTCGATTGAAAGAAAATGAGTTCAAATCGCTCCCCCCATCCCGCTTCGAACAAAAGTGCAATGCACCGCCGGGGTGCAATGCGCGCTTTCGATGAGCAGACGGCGAAAGACCTGGAGTTTGATGCGATCCGGACGCTCTTATTGCACCATTGCCAGAACCCCAGCGCCATTGCCCGGGCACATGCACTCCACCCCATGGACCGGCAGAAGCAATGGCAAAAAGAATTGGAGCAGGCCAAAGAAATGCTGGAAATCAAGCGCGAAGGCAATGGATTCCCGGCGGTTGGATGCGAAGAAATCGGCGCGGACAATGAGCGGCTCGCCGTGCGCGATTCAGTGCTGGATGAGGCTGGCTTCCACCGGCTAAAAACAGCATCATTAACGGTCAACGATGTCATTGCGGCATTGGACGAAAGAGAATCCTCAAGTCCACGTTTGGTTCATTTGACTTCCTCGGTTCACCACACCCTGGAGATCATCGAAAGCATTGATGCCGTTTTTGATGCAAAGGGGCAGGTGCGCAGCAACGCATCGGCCAAGCTCATTCATATTCGCGAAGAGATGGTCCGGTTGCGCAGGGCCATCAACCGTCAATTTTTAAAAGACCTCAAACGCTTCAAGGAGCGCGGATGGCTCGCCGACACCAACGAAGGCTTCATCAACAACCGCCGCGTGCTCTCAGTAATCAGTACGCACTAGCGAATAGTCACAGGCACAGCACTCGGCCAGTCCAAAAATGGAAGCATAACCTTCATTGAGCCCGCCGCCAATGTGTCGATGAATTTTGAGATGGAGATGCTCCTGGATGATGAACGCAAGGAAATTCTTCGAATCCTTCGGGCACTGACCGCTCAAAACCGCAAGCATCTGCCATTGTTTCGCGCCTACCATGTTTTGCTGGTTGAATTGGATTGGATCCGCGCCAAGATGCAATTGGCCGTGGAAATGGAAGCGGACATGCCTGGACTGCGTCAAGACTGCAGTTTTCACTTGATTCGCGCCTACCATCCGCTGCTGGCGATGCAGAACAAGCTCAACGGAGTCCATACCGAACCGCAAACCATTGCGCTTTCCAAGAAGGGACGAATGTTGGTGATATCTGGACCGAATGCCGGGGGAAAGTCCATCGCCCTCAAAACGGTCGGGCTGCTCCAGGTCATGCTTCAGAGCGGTTTATTGGTGCCCGTTCACCCCAACAGTGAAATGGGCAGTTTTGAGACCATCCTCACAGACATTGGCGACAATCAAAGCATCGAGAATCAGCTCAGCACCTACAGTTATCGGCTGAATCGCATGCGCAGCTTTCTCGAAATCGCCAATGCAAAATCACTGCTGCTTCTCGACGAATTTGGCACCGGCTCAGACCCAGAACTGGGTGGAGCCTTGGCAGAGGTCTTCTTCGAAGAATTGTACGCGCGAAAAAGCTATGCGGTCATCACCACGCACTATGCCAATATTAAGAGCCGTGCCGCACAAATGGAGCAAGCCATCAACGGCAGCATGCGCTTCGACCGTGATTCGCTTCAGCCCTTATTCAAATTGGACATTGGCCCTCCTGGCAGTTCCTTCACGTTTGAAGTCGCCAGCATCAATGGAATCAGCGAGGAACTGATCCAACGAGCAAAGGGGAAATTGGACAAACGAAAGGTGCGCCTGGATGAGTTGATTTCCGAACTTCAAAGTGAAAAGAACACCTTGTCCAAGGTCACAGACCGCAACCTCAGGAAAGAACTCGAGCTCGAGACATTGAAACGGGACTTGGAGCGAATGGAAGAACATTTGGAAGAACGCAACCTCAGCCAACAAGGCATCGCAGAAGAGCAAAATGCAGCCCTTCATCGGGGACGACGGTTGCAACAATTCATTGATCGCTTCGACGCAGGAAGCAAAAACAAGGCCCTGTTCCAGGACATCTTGAAGTACTTGGCCATGGAGCAAGCCAAACGATTGGAAGCTCAAGCCGCCAAAAAGGCGAAGCAAAAAGCCTCGTTGGTCAAAGCGGCCAAAAGAAGACCGAAGCACTTTACAGAACGCATCAAAATGGGTTCCAAAGTGCGGCTTCGAAACGGCGGCAAAGAGCGGGGAGAAGTCATTGCCATTGACGCCAAAACCGCCACCGTCTTATTCGGCGCGTTCCGCACAAAAGTGGACCTCGACAAATTAACGTGGGTCGCCCACTGAAGAGAGCAATTTCGCCCCCCTACTCGATCAGAAACTTGCGCGTCGCAGAAGCTCCACTGGGGGTGAACAAAGTGAGAAAGTACATGCCCGATTCCATGCCCGTCAGCGAAACTGTTGGGGTTGTCATTTTTTGCACATCTGTCCTCAAAACCTTGCGACCAGAAGCATCAAATATTTGAATTTCTGTCGCTTGAATCTCCCCAGACCAATCAATGGTCAATTGCTCACGAGCGGGATTGGGTCGCAATGTCCATTCGTTTTCCACCAACCACAATTCTTCCACCTCCACAATGCCACAAACGGTCTGCTCTGCGCAAGGGCTTTCCTCTTCCGTGACATAACTACCGTCCAATACTTGCTGACCTGTGCCCAGTGGATCGAGAAAAAACTCGAGTTTTTCATCGTCGTCAATGGGGTTGTTTCCGTCCCAATGGAAACTCATCTTTCCGTAATAATCCGGCGCATTTGGCGAATCACAAAAGGAAGCACCTCCTG
>CAXDQP010000284.1:0-3048 GCA_963991335.1 uncultured Flavobacteriales bacterium | reverse complement strand
GGGAATTGATGGCAGCTACCGTGACGTTCTCCGCACAAACCGAAAACGGTTGCACCGGAACAACGTCCACAGAGGTATTCATCAAACCACAACCTGTGGCAGCATTCACAGCATCGGAAGTGACTGGTTGTGAGCCGTTATTAACCACATTTGATAACGCCAGTGCAAACGGCGATGCATACATCTGGAATTTCGGTGATGTTCTGCTCCCAGGCGAATTCAACATGGCTCCAACAGTGGATCATGAGTTCAACGCAGCGGGCGATGATGCAAGTACTTTTACGGTCACGCTATTGGCGATTGACAATCTGGGATGCACCGATGAGCGCACATTGGACATTGAGGTGTTGCCCACCCCTGAGTTCAATTTGGTATTGGCTGAAACTGAGGCTTGTTCGCCGCTGGTTTTGACCATGCCTGAGATGAACAATGCAACCACTGGGTTTTGGTCCTTTGGTGACGGGACATTGTCCAACGAGAGCACGCCAACGCATAGCTGGAGCAACACCGATATGGATTTGGCGACGTTCTCCATTGACTACGAGGGATCGAATTCATTCGGCTGCACGGGGACTGCCAGTGCAGACGTTGACGTAAAGCCACAACCTATCGCGGCATTCTCAACTCCTGATGCACAAGGATGCGCTCCGCACGAAGCTTCGTTCATCAATATGAGTGAACGAGCGGACAGCTTCAACCTGGACTTTGGCAATGGAAACGATGAATCCAACAATGGATTTGCGAGCATTCTTCATTCGTTTGAAGGTGCCGATTCAACCATGGATTATTCGGTTAGCCTCACTGCGATGCACCATTTGGGTTGCAGCGATGTTCACGAGGAAGTCATCACCGTTTTCCCGGCCGTTGTTTCTGCTTGGATGGGTGCAACAGAAGGCTGTGCTCCACTCGATGCCGCTTTTGCATTGGAGTCGAATGACAACGTGAGTGCTGTTTGGAACTTAAATGGAAACACTTTCGTGGGAGATTCATTGAATGTGACGCTGGACGGAATCACTGGAGCTGATGCACAGCACGCCATTGGTTTGGCCGTTACATCTGCATTTGGTTGCCAAGACTCAACTGAAATAATGGTCACGGTGCACCCTGTGCCTGTATTGAGTCTTTCAACTTCATCCGCGGCATCTTGCTCCGACGAAGAATGGATCATCTTCAATGGTGCTCAATTTGCAGACAGCACTGCAATCGTGTTCAACAATGGAACATTGATGACCAATCCAGCTGACAGCATCATCATCAGCCTGGCCAACGAAAATGCGGAAGACTTGGTGATTGAACTGACTCAGTTGGCTTTCACGGACTTTGGATGCACAGCAGCATCTGGCTTGGCGCACATCGTTCACCCCAATGTAACGGCTGCTTTTGACGCTCCTGAGGCTGCTTGCACGCCCCTTGAAGTCAACTTCACCAGCAACTCTGTGAACGCAACAGGCAGCACGGCATGGACGTTCGGCGATGGCACATCATCTGTTGAAAACAACCCAATGCACGTTTTTGCAACCGAGTCAACAAACGATTCGACTTTCACGGTTTCGCTTCTCGCAACAAATGCTGCGGGATGCGCGGATAGTACTTCTGCGGAAGTCATCGTTTTCGGAAGGCCTGTTGCTGACATTGCTTTGGACAGCCTTGAAGGTTGCTACCCGGTAAATGTCACCTTCGCCAATAACAGCGTAGGCAACACTTCTATTTCTTGGAATTATGGCAACGGAGAATTCAGTGCGATCAGCGATTCACTGCACACGAAGACTTTCTTCAATCCGACCGAAACGTTGATCACGTACACCACGATTTTGAGTGTGACCAATGAGCACAACTGCGAAGCTTCTTCCAGTGTTGATTTCGAGGTTGCTCCGCATTTGAACGCTCAATTTGACATGATTGGCCAGGGATGTTCTCCGGTTGATGGTCAATTGATCAACCAGTCCGAAGGCGCAGCCTCATTTATCTGGAACTTCGGCGACGGGTCCACCTCATCAAATGAGACCAACCCCGAGCACGTATTCGTGAATAATACGAATGAAGACCAGACCTTCCAGGTAGAGTTGATTGCATTGAGTGCTTACGGGTGCGTCGATACCGTTGCCGTTGGTGTTGAGGTCTACCCCATGCCAGCAGCTCAGTTCAGCGTGACTCCTGCGATTCAAACGTACCCCAACACTACGGTAGGCATCAACAACAACAGCCTAGCTTCGGCGAGCGCAGTTCAATACTGGAGTTTTGGTGATGGCGACGAAGTGGTCGGCGACCAACCAATTTTTCACACCTTTGATTCGTGGGGAACGTACAACATCACACTGCTCGTCGACAATGGCTTTTGCGCTGATGCGCACACGGAGCAGATCAACATCCTGTCTCCGCATCCCGTAGCGAGCTTCGTGGGAAGCGGCAGCGGTTGTGCTCCTCTCATGGTTGCTTTCGAAAACAACTCCAACCACGGTGCTGGATACGTTTGGAACTTTGACGACGATCAGATGACTTCAGAGGAATCTCCTGTTCATGTATTCACCCGGCCTGGAACGTACAATGTTTCCCTCACGGTCATTGGCTTCGAAGGCCAGGAAGAAGAAGTGATTCACTACGGCGCGGTCGAAGTGTTCCCTTCTGCAACAGCCGCATTTGTGAACAGCCCTACCGAAGTGATCGTACCCGACCAGCCGGTGGAGTTCGTCAACCTTTCAGATGATGCATCCGTTGAATTTCTTTGGAACTTTGGCGATGGCCAAGTGAGTACAGAAGCGGATCCAATCCATGTCTACACCGAACCCGTAAGCTACGTTGTGACGCTGACTGCGAACAACGCTTTCAACTGCCCAACCTCCTACACATTGGAGCATGCAGTAGAAGCAACAACGGGCGGATTCATGGAATTTCCGACCGCATTCACACCCATCAACGGCGGTGGAAATGGCGGTGACTATGACCCAGCAGCCCTCGACAATGATATCTTCCACCCGCATCCCACAGGAATTGTTGACTATGAGCTCATCATCATCAACAAGTGGGGAGAGCTGATCTTCCGGTAAACTG
>CAXDQP010000283.1:0-3050 GCA_963991335.1 uncultured Flavobacteriales bacterium | reverse complement strand
GAGCATGGCCAGGCACAAGGACGGTTGTCTTTTCAATGGGGCAATCGGCCGCGCAATGCCGCATAGACATAGACACCAATGCTTCCCGAGACCACGGCCAAAACCATGATCGTTGTTCCGCTTCCAATGAGGGCGTAAAGCGGTCCTGGGCACGCTCCGGTCATTGCCCAACCCAACCCGAATACCGTTCCTCCGAGATAAGCTGACTTATAGATTGGTGCCTTGTCTTTGACTTCGATGACGTTCCCTTCGATGCTTCGAATGCCCAAAGATCGGATGATCAAAACGCTGATGGCACCAACGACCACTGCGCTTCCGATGATGCCGTACATGTGAAAGCTTTGAAAAGCGAACATTTCTTGGATTCGGAACCACGACAGCACTTCCGCTTTGACGAGAATGACGCCAAACAATGTTCCAAGGATAAGAGCGAGTAAATTCTTCATGGTGAATGGGTCGCAATCAGGCGAATATTAAGGGCAAAAGAATCCATGACATGATCAGTCCTCCAGAGAAAAAACCGAGTACTGCCACGAAGGAAGGCAATTGAAAGTGGCTTAGCCCCATGATGGCATGGCCTGAGGTGCATCCCCCCGCATAACGGGTTCCAAACCCTACTAGGAATCCACCGAAAATGACAAAAAGCAGGGTTTTCCAGCTGCCGATCAACGACCTACTGAAGATTTGGACAGGGTGCTGGCCGCTGAGGTCAGTGATTCCAAAACTTTTCATGCGTTCAACTGCAGCAGCGCTCAGTGCAATGGGTTCGTTGATGGAAAGGCATTGGGCTGCGATCAAAGCGCCCAACAAAATTCCACCGGCGAAAACCAAGTTCCACGATTCTGCTTTCCAATTGTATTGGAAGAAATCAAGCCGATTCGGCACGACTGCGGCGCAGACGTGACGGAAGGAAGAACTGATTCCAAATGTTCGATTCAACATGACCAAGTGAAGTGGAACCATCAGTCCAATGATGGGACCAGCGATGTACCACGGCCATGGATTGGAAATCCAATTGAAAAAATTTGCCATGGTCAAATTTATGACGGCTTGAACGAAGGTCCAGTAGCATTCACGTCATTTGTACGGGAGAATTAAGTGGCGAATTGGGTCGTTCATACCCCTGAGGATGTCGGGTTTGAACATGTGTTTAAAGCATTGGTTATCAAACTATGTCATCACAAATCTTGCCCCCCGTTTGCGAGCACAAAACATACCTGCTTGACGGCAAGCTAGTGCCTTGGACCGGCGCTGCAGCCCAAGTGCTCAGTCCGCTTCTGCCCGAAGGGAATCCTGAAAACAACCAGAGCGGAGTTTGGCTGGGTTCAGCTCCTGATATGGACGAAGCGTCGGCCCTTGCGGCATTGGAGTCCGCTCGAAGCGCTTACGATTTTGGAAGAGGGGCGTGGCCAACGGCCGATGCGAGCGTGCGCATTCAGGCGATGGAGAAGTTCATCACGCTCATGGTCCCGAAAAGAGAGGAAGTGGTCAATCTGCTCATGTGGGAGATTTGCAAGAAGCGTGCTGATGCGGAGAAGGAATTCGACCGAACGGTGATTTATCTGAAAGAAACCGTTGAAGAATACAAGAACTTGCACCGAGAGGGCAGCCATATTACCTCCGTCAATGGAACCCTTGCGCAGATTCGCCGTGGTCCCATCGGAGTTGTCCTCTGCTTGGGCCCGTTCAATTATCCATTGAATGAGACGTTTTGCGTGCTGTTGCCGGCATTGCTCATGGGCAACACATGTGTCTTCAAACCTGCGAAATATGGAGTGCTGCTCATCACCCCTTTGCTCGAAGCCTTTGCAGAAAGCTTTCCTCCTGGGGTGGTGAACATCATTTTCGGTCGAGGCCGGACCCTCGCTTCTCCCATCATGAAAACGGGGAAGATTGACGTGTTGGCGTTGATTGGAAACAGCAAGAGCAGCAACGCTTTAATTTCCCAGCATCCCAAACCGAACCGCGTGCGCCAAGTACTGGGATTGGAGGCCAAAAATCCAGCCATCATTTTTGATGATGCGGACATTGATCTTGCGGTGAAAGAATGCGTGAAAGGTGCCTGGAGTTTCAATGGACAGCGCTGCACAGCGTTGAAGGTGATCTACGTTCACAAGAACATTCGGAAGGCATTCTTGGAAGCCTTCGCCAACGCCACTGATGAGCTTTCGTGGGGCAGTCCTTTCGAAGATGCAGATATTACTCCCTTGCCTGAAGTGGGCAAAGTGAAGTACATGCAGTCCTATGTGGAAGAGGCTGTTTCCAAAGGCGCAAGCGTTATAAATGAGCGAGGAGGGCAAGTTGAAGGGAACGCATTCTTTCCCGCTATTCTCTTCCCGACCGATCGCGACACTGCCATTTTTAAAGAGGAGCAATTCGGTCCGGTGTGTCCCGTATTGGAATTTGATAATTTCGAGGAAGTCCTCACAGATGTTGCCGAAAGCAACTACGGACAGCAGGTGAGCATTTTTACGCAAGATGCAGCAGCAGCAGGCCAATGCATCGATCACCTGGTCAATCAAGTTTGCAGGGTCAACATCAACGCTTCATGCCAGCGCGGCCCGGACGCATTGCCTTTCACGGGCAGGAAGGACAGCGCGGTGAGCACTTTGAGTGTGAAAGCTGCCTTGCGGTCTTTCTCCATTCGCACGCTAGTCGCTTGCACTGCTGATCAAAAAGGGCTGATGGAAGACGGCATTGGCGGAGGACATTCCTCCTTTTCGTCCATGAACTATTTGTTATAACCGGCAGAGGAATCTTGCTCAACCCCGGAACGGCTTAGAACCGAACCCGCTGCGTTTTCCTTTGCTGCCGGATTTCTTTTTGAATCCGCCTCCAGAATCCTTGGAGCGGCCAGCGTTCCCGAAGCCCCCGTATTTCTTGCCGCCACCTGATGCGCTGCCTGTACTTCGGTTTTTTCGTCCGTTGCCACTCGGGCTACTACCGCCGCTGGATTTCTTATAGCCACTGCGGGAATTGGAATAACCAACTGATCGGCAGTGACCGGCGGAGGGGCAGCGTCGTTGTGGGGGTCGATAGCCATCCTGGCA
>CAXDQP010000282.1:0-3073 GCA_963991335.1 uncultured Flavobacteriales bacterium | reverse complement strand
ACCTGCAATGGGCGGAAGCCAACGAGCAGTCTATTTGGCTTGAATTGCAGCCCCAAGACATGTTGTTCAATTCCAACCGCATGGAGTTTGGACGCTGGTTCGATGAGGGACCTTTTACTCGCATTGGCGGCATCCCCCAAGAAGGACCGGATCGACTGGGAGCATGGTTGGGATTGCGCATGGTCAGTGACTTCATGAAGGAAAATCCCGAATGGTCGATGGACGACCTCATAAACATGCGCGATCCGCTGCCAATTATTAAAAGTTATCGGCCCGCGTAATCCAGATTCCAACCGACCTTTGCCTTTCCAAATTCAACCAATATGACCACCTCCAAGATTCAAATTGACATCACCACTGACGAGAACAAAGTTCCTTCTCAGATTCAATGGTCTGCCGAAGACAGTGATGTAAGCAACAAAGTGGCAAAAGCAATGGCCTTGGCCATGTGGGATGAAAAAGATGGCAATGCCGTTCACATGGATTTGTGGACCAAAGAGATGAGTGTCGAGGAAATGCGGCATTTTATTTGCCAGACGATGATGACCATGGCCAGCACTTTGGAACGCGCAACCAATGATAAGGCCCATGCGGATGCGGTCAGGAGCTTCACTGAAGAACTAGCGAAACGCCTGGGAGTCCTCAAAGATTAGGGCGCCTCAAACAAGGCATTGGTCTGCTCAATGAAGCGCAGGACTTCATCACGGCCTTCCCCTTTTTCTGCGCTGGTGACATAAACCGGTGGCATGCGATGCCACCGCTTCAACATTTCGGCTTCGTATTTCGGGAGAAACGAAGCGCGTTCCTCCAAGTTCAATTTGTCCACCTTCGTGAAGACCATCACAAATGGCAACTGATTCTCCCCCATCCATTCCATGAATTCCATGTCTACTTTTTGGGGAGAATGCCGGCTGTCGAGCAGCATCATCACGCACATCAAATTGGGCCTGCTCTTCAGGAATTGTTCACTGGTCCTTTGCCACTTCACACGGCTCGACTTGCTGACTTTCGCGTAACCAAAACCAGGCAGATCTACCAAATACCAGCTCGCAGGTGCGCCGTTTTTCTCTCGATCCTCATCGATCACAAAGTGATTGAGCAGTTGGGTTTTACCCGGAGTTGACGAAATCTTCGCTAAGCTATTCCGGTTGGTCAACATATAAATCAACGAAGACTTGCCCACATTGGAGCGGCCAATGAAGGCATATTCCGGGCGTTCCGGTGGCGGGCATTCTTGCGGATGCGCGCTCGACTTCATGAATTCGGCGTGCTTGACGTCCATGGCCTCTTTACTTCCCGATGCCGCGGGCATCATACCACGCAGAAAGAATGCGATTGAACTCCTCCGGATGCTCCATCATCGGGGCATGCCCGCATTTCTCAATCCAAAAAAGGTCACTATCCGGGAAACCCGCATGAAATTCTTCCGCCACCTCAGGAGGCGTAATAATATCGTCCTTGCCCCAAATCAAACAAACGGGCGTGTTCATTTGCGGCAAATCCTTGGCCATGTTATGCCGAATGGCGCTTTTAGCGATGGCCAAAATGCGGAGGATTTTCTCTCGGCTATTGACCGCCTCGAAACACTCATCAACAAGTTCATCCGTGGCATGCTTTGGATCGTAAAACGTCACTCCCACTTTGTCGCGGATGAATGTTTTGTCTTCGCGGCGTGGAAAGCTATTCCCAAACGCATTTTCATACAATCCGCTGCTGGCCGTTAAGCTCAATGAAGCCACCCGGCTCAAGTTGTTTTTGGTGAAAATGAGCCCCACGTGTCCACCCAGGCTATTGCCCAACAGATGGACGCGATCGAGTTTCAACTCGTCGACAAAGCCCTCGATGTGTTCGGATAAATTCTTGGCGCTGGTCTTGCGCATGGGGAGCTCATAGATGGGCAACATCGGAATGATGACCCGGAACCGGGAGGAGAAGTCGTCAGATACGTCTTTGAAATTACTCAACGCTCCGAAGAGGCCGTGAAGCACAACAAGCGGCTCTCCTGATCCTGCTTCGATGTATCGGTAATCGCCCCGCTCAATGATGTCTGGTGTATTCATAATTGCTCTGGTGTAAAGCCCTTCTTTAAACGCAAAGCACAAAGGAACGGCAATTCAGGCTTGGGGCATGTGCACGGTCCGTGCTTCGTTTCACCTCTCGGTGTTCACAATTACTGTTGAAAACATGTTAATAGCGTTGGCATGGCGAACTCGGCATTTTTTCGCTTTGCACCGCCCTGACTCAGTTATAACGATTTGACCCTTTACAACTTTTCCACAAAGTGGGAGAAAGTGTCATACAGTGGGAGAAAGTGGGAAATCTTAGGTAATTTTGAAAAGCGAAAAGAACCATGTTAAATCTGCTCGGAGAATACAATTGCAAAATCGACGCCAAGGGGCGTTTGATGTTTCCTGCGCGTTTGCGCAAGCAATTGAGCAGCGTATTGCAACATGGACTTGTCGTCAACCGAGACATCTTCGAGGGTTGCCTGGTGATTTACCCCCAACCCGAGTGGGACAAGGTGAATCGAGAAATGTCTCGCCTCAGCCGTTACAACAAAAAACACCAACTGTTTCAACGAAAATTCATGAAGGGCGCCACCCATGTTGAACTCGACGGCTCAGGCCGCATCAACGTTCCTGCCCTTTTGCTCGAGCATGCCGGGATTGAATTGCCAAATGACAATGAGATCATCGTATCCGGCTTGGGTGAAAAAATCGAAGTATGGAGCAAAAGCCGTTACGACCGCAATGTGCTGGACGACGTGGAAGATTTTGACTTCGGTTCGCTCGCCGAAGAGGTCCGCAAGGACATCGAACCCTCGAACGAGAATTGATTCATGGACGCCGCCGCATACCACATCCCAGTCCTCGCTCCTGCGAGCCTCGAAGGACTCGGCGTCGGTAGCAAGCAAGGCGGCGTATTTGTGGACGCTACGTTTGGCGGCGGAGGCCATACCCGTATGATACTCGACACCTTGAATGCGGACGGGCACATTTATGGCATGGACGAAGACAGCGCCGCCGAGAAAAGTGTTCCGCAAGAGGAGCGTGTTACGCTGCTACCCGAGAAA
>CAXDQP010000281.1:0-3091 GCA_963991335.1 uncultured Flavobacteriales bacterium | reverse complement strand
TCGAGGGTCTCGTACACGGTGAGGTTGCCATCCAATTCTTCAGCTTGGTTTTGGTCGTAGTATCCAATGTCCACGTTGTGCCCAATGGTCAAATCTCCTACGTGGGATTCGAGTCCCATGAATATACGGGTGAGGGTCGTTTTCCCGGCACCATTCTTTCCGACCAGTGCGACCTTTTGCTGGCGAGCGAGGATGAAGTCGACCCCTTCGAATACCGGCATTTGGTCGTATGCTTTGCAGAGACGGGTTGCCTCGATGCTCACCTTTCCCGATCTCGGGGCAGAAGGGAAACGAAAACGAATGTCGGCTTTGTCAGTGGCATCCACTTCAATCCGATCGAGTTTGTCCAGTTTTTTGATCAAAGACTGAGCAAAGGCCGCCTTATTTTTTTTGGCGCGAAATTTATTGATGAGGACTTCGGTGTCCTCAATGTACTTCTGTTGGTTTTTGTATGCCTGCTCCTGTCTTGTGCGTTCCTCCTCGCGCCATACTTGGTATTTCGAAAAGCTTGATTTGAAATCAAATAGCTTGATGGGAGTTATTTCAATGGTTCGCGTCGTCAAATTGTCCAAGAACGTCCGGTCGTGCGAAATGAGAAGGATGGAGCTGGATGATTGCAGAAGAAAGCCTTCCAGCCATTCAATGCTCTCTAAATCGAGGTGATTGGTCGGCTCATCCAACAGAAGCAGTTCCGGACTTGCGAGCAATAGCTTGGCCAGCTCGACGCGCATTTTCCATCCACCCGAAAATTCACTCATGGTGCGTCCCATGTCTTCGGGCATGAAGCCCAATCCTTGCAGGATCCGTTGAACTTGCTCTTCTTGCGATGCACCACCCAAGAGGTCGATTCGCTCATTTGTGGTGGTGAGCTCTTCGATTAACCGACCGTATTCGGTACTCTCATAATCGGTCCGCTCTCCGAGTTCTTTCGTGATTTCATCGAGGCGTCCTTCGAGGTCTTGTACCTCAACGAATGCACTGCTGGCCTCCTCGAGAATGGTTGCGTTCTCATTGTGTTCCATCTCTTGCGGGAGGTAACCAACCTTTGATCCTTTGGGCATGGTTACACTGCCGGAAGAAGGCGGATTTACGCCTGCTATGATTTTAAGTAAGGTTGATTTGCCCGCTCCATTTCTTCCCACCAAGCCCACGCGCTCTCGAAGACCAATGAACAGGTCGAGGTTTTCGAATAGCGTGCGTTGGCCGAAGTGGACCGCAATGTTGGAGATGCTTAGCATGAGGTCGGCAAAGTTCGCTTATTAGTGGAGCAAAAAAAAGCCGGTCTCGAAAGACCGGCTTCTTTTTTTTTATCAAATCAATAATGCCAGAGGTCGTGTTCCAATAGAAATAGCTCTTCCTTGATGCGCTCCGATTCGGCTAATGCATCGAGGCCACGAGCGTATGTCGAAATCGGACGATCATACACATTTGATTCTTTGACGATGAAGCTGCTGAAGAACCGTTTCTGAAACAGGTCCTCATACGTTCGGCGCTGTGCATCGTTGAGGGGATTGTAGGCCTCTGAATTTGCAAATACGTACCGGCATTCGGGATAATACAACCAAAACAAGTCTTTGAACCCTTTGGACAAACCTTCGTCATCAAACTCCTCCAGCCGAGGGGCGATCCCAATGATTCGCACATAGCGCTCGCTTCGTTGGCGGTCCCAAATCCAGTCCTCTTTGATAAGATAACGTGTAATCGCACCAGTTTCTATGGCGACTTGTTCCGGACGATCGCCAATCTTCTCGCCCGTTTCCAAATCAAACTCGGGAATGAGCACCGTTGGGTTCAAAATCGAATCGACTTGGTTCGGCGTGAGCGGATATCGGAATTCATCGTCGTCTCCTGCAGGACCGGTCCCATAAGCCACAAGAGAACCTTCAACGAGCAGTGCATTTCGGATTACATCAAACAAGCTTTTGCGATCAGCAATGGGCCTGATGGGATAGTAATAGGGATGATTCATTTTCTCCCTGAGGTCAATTTCTTGCCAAATTCGTTGCGTGTACATCACATCTGCTTCCCGCAGGTGAGGATAAGGCACGACACGCTTCGTAATGTTAGCTTCCTTGACATATGCTCCATCCAGGACATTGGAAACTTGCGCATCAAGTTGTGCAGTGTTACCAAGCGATAGTATGCAGAGCAGGGTGGGGATGATGAACCTATTCATGGTGTGTTCAGATTGTTCAGGATACTTTGAGTTTCATGGTCGCCAATTGCCGTTCTGTTCCATCAGGCATTTTGACGACAATGTCTTCGATATAGATGACATTGCCTCGGGTAACACGGCTAAGCAGCTCCTTCATGTTGTCCGTTAATCGGTTGCTGTTGGATTTTCGTTCCACCAGGGTGCCATCTCGGCTTACGGATATACTGAAGCTCTTGACAATGACTTTTACATCAAAATCGAAATTGACCATTTTGGCTGCGACTCCAGGAGCTCCGAGCAATGTGTTCTTGCTTATCGTCCGGTCAGATGGTGTTTTTCCGGCGAATGAAGGCACAGGGTCGGGAATTCGTTTTACACGAAAATCCCGAGCGGGCAATGACTTTTTCGTGCCATCTGGCATGGTAGCGGAAACGCTGATTTGGGCATCTTTTGCGTTGCCAGGATCGACAACGTAAGAGCCATCGGGCTGTTTCTTGATTTTGTTGTCACCTGAGATGCGCACATCGAGTCGATCCCCCGGTACGCCTGGGACCGAAACTTCCACGGGATTGGGCAATCCTCGGTAGAATACATTCATCTTGGTTGGAGACACTACCAATGCGGGCTCTGCAACTGTAAAACTCGGAGTGTAGAATGGATAAGGCTCAATATTTCCGTCAGGGCCCTGGAATCGAATCAAGCCTTTGTAATTGACATCACCGAGGGACATGCCGCGGGTTGAGATTCTCAGTTTTCCGAGCCCATCAGCACCGATGGGCAGGGTTTCAATGTCTTCGTATTCAAGCATGCTCGAATCGCGTCCATTCCATTTTTTATTTTCGACAAAGATGTCGGGTGGGTTGGTGCCGACAAATGCAGCCTATAACACATTCGCACGAAAACTATCGCCCCGAAGAATATAATTCGATTCGGGAA
>CAXDQP010000280.1:0-3095 GCA_963991335.1 uncultured Flavobacteriales bacterium | reverse complement strand
ATGATCAGGTCGTTCATGAAGTTATGGACGCGATCATCGGGGGCCCGGGTATGGACTACTCTCGGAATAATTTGTCAGAACTCCGAGACGAGGCCATGGCACTGCTTGACGCTGAACAGGATTCGGATGCGAAAGAAGCGCTCATTGGATTGGTTGACTTCACCATAGAACGCAAACGATGAAATCAAACATCCTTTCGACCATCCTCTCCTTCTTAGGCCTCGTTTCGATGACGGCCTGCAATTTCACCGGCAGCGGTGCGAACCACTCAACCGGTGAGACCTCCACGGCAACTGTCATCACCGATGAATGGCCCGATGGCAAACCGAGACGAACCGCAGAGGTAGTGGATGGAGATACCGTTTCCATATCCATTTTTGATGCACGTGGGCAATTGACCAAATACGGGGAATGGGAAGATTCACAACGGCACGGTGCTTCCCGTGCGTTTTATCCGAGCGGAACGCCATGGTCCGAACACACCTACGAGCGCGGGATTCAAGTGGGGGATTACCGGACTTGGTATCCCAATGCGCAACCGTTTATCGTTGGTCAATATGGCCCGACAGGAAAGCCGACGGGAATCTGGCAGTTTTTCAGCGAATCAGGGGAACTGATCCGAGAACAACCGGGCGATTCCATTCAACCTTGAATTCACATTGCACCGCTGAAAACATCGGGGCAGTGGTCTGAACATCGATACTAAATCGGCGGTATTTTTGTTGTGCTTCATTTGCTATGAAATCTTCAGAAACGTTTCCCCGATTCAACGTCATCACCGCAATTGCGATGTGGATGACCTTTTGGTTGGCCATTGGGCTCTCCATCACTGCGTCGGCGCAGCCCTCCGATTTGAGCCCCTCGGAACAATACATCGAGCAATGGGGAGACGAGGCGGTATACCAAATGGCCGTGCACGGCATTCCCGCCAGCATTACCCTCGCCCAAGGCATCCTCGAGAGTGGAAACGGACAAAGTCAACTTGCGCTCAAATCCAACAATCACTTTGGCATCAAATGCCATGGAAAATGGCAAGGCGAACGGGTTTACCATGATGATGACGCGGATGACGAGTGCTTTCGTGCCTATCAGAATGCCGCTGAGAGCTTTCACGACCACAGTCAATTTCTCAAGAAAACACGCTACGAGCGATTGTTCGAATTGGAGCCTACCGATTATAAAGGATGGGCCAAAGGTTTGAAGAAATGCGGCTACGCCACCAACCCCAAGTATGCCAGCAAACTAATCGCGTTGATCGACCGTTACGAATTGGAATCCTTCGATGCGGAAGGATTGGCCCTTGCCGCGTCCCGCGAGGCATTTGGAGAAGCCAAAGACGCGACCGTTGAACTGCAAAAGAACACCGAACGTGAGGCGAATGTCGGCGGAATGAATCCGAACAAAACGGGCGAAGTTCTCAGCGGTATTCGCTCCTTGCAATTGAGTGAAAATGCCATTCGATACACCTTGGCCAACGCCGAAGACTCCTATGAGTCGCTGGCTGAAGAATTGGACATGATGGTCTGGCAGCTCTACCGCTACAACGAAGTAGAACGCAAGGCAAAGTCCGCACCCTATCGGCCCGCAACAGGAGAGATCGTTTATTTGCAACCGAAGCGATCAAAAGGCCGAGTCAATTGGCTTACGCTTCATGAAGGAGAAAGCATTTGGCAAGCTTCCCAGCGCAGCGGTGTTTCCGTTAAAGCTCTGGTGCGAAATAATCGATTGTCGGAATCCAATCCCCACCCGCCGTCGGGCCGTCTATCGCTCAAATGGCGCATCACTCCCGAAGGAAAATTACCCGGTTGGGTTCGCACCATCCAGGGGCTAAGCGGCTAAGAATCCGACTTTTTTCCTTCGGCGTTTTCTGTCCCATCCCAGTCGAACTAACTTAGCGATGCTGATTGCTTGTCCCCGATAAGCTGAAGCATCCTAAAAACAGCCGGAATGCCATTCTATCAACGCCTGGGGAAGATCCCGCACAAGCGCCATACCCAATTCGAAAAACCGGATGGTTCCCTCCATCACGAACAATTGTTTGGAACCATTGGATTTGTTGGGATGAGCTCATTGCTCTATCACCTTCGTCGACCGACGATGGTAAAACGCGTGGGCAAATCTGTCAACGTGGCACCGAAGCCTGCGGTTGAAAACAATTTATTGAGTCGAAAGCTCGAGGGTTTCAAGGTTACCCCCAAACCCGGGTACCTCGAAAGCCGAACTCCCGTGCTGTTCAATTCGGATGTCACCATTTTACTCGCGGCGCCCACCACGAGCATGGCCGATGACGCGTTTTATAAAAACTCAGCCGGCGACGAAGAGGTGATTGTGCACGAAGGCAGCGGCGTCTTGCATACGATGCTCGGGAAAATTCCATTTGGTGCAGGTGATTATTTGGTGATTCCTCGGGGCATTATTCACCGTTTTGCCTTTGCATCGAATGCCAACCGACTGTTTATCACGGAATCTGCACACCCCGTTTACACCCCAAAACGCTACCGCAATCATTTTGGACAATTGCTCGAGCACAGTCCGTATTGCGAGCGGGACATGCGTCCTCCGACAGACTTGGAAACGTTCGATCAAGTCGGCGAATTCACCATTCGCATCAAAAAACAAGGCCAATTGCACGACTATGTCTACGCTTCGCACCCGTTTGACGTGGTGGGATGGGATGGCTACCACTTTCCGTACGCCATGTCCATCAACGATTTCGAACCCATCACAGGGCGCGTGCACCAACCCCCGCCGGTCCATCAAACATTCGAAACCGATGCCTTTGTCATCTGCAGTTTTGTGCCGCGGATGTACGATTACCATCCCAAGTCCATCCCTGCGCCGTACAACCATTCCAACATCGATTCTGATGAAGTTTTGTACTACGTAGAAGGTGATTTTATGAGCCGAACCGGCATTGATCGTGGCTACATTTCGCTGCATCCTGCAGGCATTCCGCATGGACCGCACCCCGGGACTTACGAGGGAAGCATCGGCAAAACCAAAACGGAAGAACTCGCCGTAATGGTTGATACGTTCCGTCCATTGCAAGTTACCGCTGAAGCGCTTGCCATTGAACTCGATGATTACCATCATTC
>CAXDQP010000279.1:0-3101 GCA_963991335.1 uncultured Flavobacteriales bacterium | reverse complement strand
TCGCCTTTCTGGCCTCAGCGGGTTGTTCCAATTCGGACCAAGAAGTATCCGAAAGCCTTGCTGCTGAGCATCCTCCTATGCAGCTTGTCATCATTTGTACATGCACCTATTCAGAGCGGGGCAATACCCTTCATGTCCTGAAGGCCGGTGAAATGACACGTATTGAAGGGGGGTCTGCGGAATCGCCTGAAGATCTCGTAGAAGTCCGGAACGGAATGGAACTTTTTATTGATGGAAACGAGGCCAATCACGAGGCCCATTTGCAAGCGCAGTGGGCCTCGCTTGATGAAAAAAACTTACGCTTGGTCGCGGAACATGAGGTGGTCTTAAGCAACCGGAAAGGAGACGTTTTGGAAACTGAATACTTGGTTTGGGCTGAAGATTCCAACCGCGTTTGGACCAATCGACCCGTCACCATCACCAGCGCACAAGGAATCCTGCGCGGTGAGGGATTGGAGTCCGATGGTCGCTTTGAAAACTACCAAATCATCCGACCAAAAGGAGAAATCATATTGGAAGGAACCGAAAAATTCAACTGAATAAAATCCATGGCCATGGACCAAGAAACCCTTGTAAAAATCAACAAAACAGCAGAAAAATTCTGGTTATTGGGCATTGCTGCATGCACGATCACGACGACGTGGTTCATCCTTGAAGACGGCTGGGAAGAAAGAAAACAGCTTGTCATTTTGCCCCTGATCGCAGCGGCTTGGTATGCATTCCGACGGTATTTCCTAAAAAAACAGGAGCTGCATTGAGTTGACGCACTATCATTTGGTTTGCATTAGACACTTCCCATGGACCCCGACCCTTCCAGTACGCTTCTCATTATTGCCCTTTCGCTCTTGGCTTCGGCTTTTTTCTCTGGAATGGAAATTGCGTATGTCTCGGCCAACCGATTGCAAATAGAGCTGGACTCCAAAAGCACGTGGCAAGGCAAAATACTGGCACATTTGGCAGCTCGCCCGCAGTTGTTCATCGCGACCATGTTGGTTGGCAACAACCTTGCCCTGGTCTTTTGCGGGCTTGAATCGGGAGCGTTGATCAGCAATGCCATTTTCCAAGTGGATGACTGGACGTTAGCGGCCATTCCATTTGCTGTTTTGGCGACACAAACCGCCCTGACAACGGCCGTGATCTTGGTCTTGGCTGAATTCATCCCCAAAGCTCTTTTTCATGCGAATGCGAATTTCTGGCTTAAGTTTTTCGCCGCACCCCTTGTAATCATTCACTATTTGCTCATGGTGCCGGGATACATCGTTGTCGCATTGAGCAAACTCTCCATCCAGTTAATTGGACGGTCCGCAAAATCCGAGGAAGCACGAAACGAACAATTGGGTGCCACCGATTTGGATCATTTTATCCGAGAAATGAGCGGGCGTATGGAGCCCGAACAAGAGTTAGAGCACGAGCTGCAAATCATGCAAAATGCACTTGAATTTAACAAAGTGCTGGCCCGCGACTGTCTGGTGCCTCGAAATGAAGTCGTTGCTGTGGATTTAGAAACGCCGTTGGAAGAAGTAAAGTCTCTTTTTATCAGCACGGGCCTCTCCAAGATTGTCATTTACCGCGATGACATTGACCAAACCATTGGGTATGTCCACTCCAAAGATTTGTTCAAAGATCCTGAATCGGTCAAAAGCATCATTCATCCTACCTTCGTGGTTCCTGAGCCCATGCCTGCCGATGACGTGCTCAAACGGTTCATTCAACGCAAACGACACCTCGCCATCGTGGTGGATGAGTTTGGAGGAACATCTGGCATATTGACCATGGAGGACATCATGGAGCAGTTGATCGGAGATATTGAAGACGAGCACGATACCGAAGAACTGATCGAAGATGAGCTCGAGGCGGGTCACTGGCGGTTTTCCGCGCGACTCGATGTGGAGGAACTCAATGAAAAATATGGACTTTCCATGCCTGAATTGGACGATTATGAGACCTTAGGCGGACTCGTATTGCACCATGCAGAAGACATTCCAGACGCCGGATTCACAATGCGATTCGAGCACTGCACCATCACCGTCGAACAAGTGGGTAGCAGCAAAATTAAGACGGTGATAGTGACCCAAACCGACTCCCCAAACGTGTGAAACCCTCAGAGCGGACTCAACGTACAATCGAGCAATGGTGAAGTGCGTGTGTCTTTGCACGATTTCCCTTATCTTCGCAAACCTTTAAAAAAGAGAATGATACCATGTCAATGATTCAGCAAATCCGAAACCGCCAAGGCTTATTGATCGTGATGATCGGCATTGGAATGTTAGGCTTTTTGGTCCCCTATGATGCTGTGATGGCACTCATGGGCCAAGGAACCAACCGAGACGTAGGAGAAGTCGATGGAATCGCTATAACTGCGTTGGAATACCAATCAGAGCTGCAGGAGCGGCGCCGACTCGGGTTCAGTGGCGACCAATTGGGAGACGAAGTTTGGAATGACCTGACCTCAAACATTGTGCTCGGGGACGACTTTGACGCCTTGGGTCTCCAAGTTTGCGATGAAGAATTCCAAGAAATGCTCTTTGGATCAGGATATTCACCCTACATGAACCGTGCGTTTTATTCCAATGCTGAAAACAAGCAGTTTTGGCAGCAGAATTTTGGCGCAATGCTAGCTACTCCTCAGGGCAAGTCAGATTTCATGTCGTACAAACGATTGATTGTTTCGAAGCGCTTGCGGGAGAAGTTTGACAACTTGGTTTCCTCTGGAGTCTACACCAATGCCTTGGAAGGCAAGTACGACTTCGTTACGGCCAACAAAAAAGTCAACTTCAATTATGCATTCAAATCATTCAATGATATCGACGAGAGTGAAGTGTCAGTTTCTGATGCTGATGTGAAGTCCTATTACCGAGCACACAAGGGTGACGATGCGTACGAGCAGAAGACCGGACGCACCATTACGTTTGCCCGCATCCCGCTCGCTGCCTCTGCAGAAGATGCGGAAGCCATTGAGTCGGACTTGAATGAATTAAAAGGCCTTTGGAATTCATCTGCATTGAGCGATAGCGAATTTGTAGCTACAGCAAACGAAAAGGCATTCACAGCAACCGTATTGATGTCTGCAGACGTTGAGACAGACTTGAACGAGTCTACCC
>CAXDQP010000278.1:0-3111 GCA_963991335.1 uncultured Flavobacteriales bacterium | reverse complement strand
AGCAGAGCATACAACCGTACCCAATTGGAATGCCACGCCTCCTGCTCGGTCATGCATTGAATGAACGCGTGGTGGAGCGGGAAATCCAACAGTCCTGGCAAGCACGAAACATAGCCGTCTTTGTTGTCAGCCCCCGCCTGCCAATAGGCCAGCACCGATGGATTCAAACTCCACTCCTCTCCGCTCATATTAAAGTTGGGATAAGCCGCCATCACCTCGCAACTCCAGCGTGCCATGAATGCCGCATCGGAATAAGGATAGGTGTCCATTCGAATTCCTCCAAGTCCAAGGAACTCGATCCACCAAATCGTGTTTTGGATGAGGTAATCGGCCAACAGGGGTTGGCGTTGATTCAGGTCGGGCATTTCCTTGACAAACCAGCCGTCAGAAAACCCATTCAAATCGCCCTGAGCGGCATACGGATCTCGCAGGGTTGTTCGGCGATGCGTCGTGGGCGTGAACGCCGCATCGTTGTTGATCCAATCTTGCGTGGGCAAATCCTTCAACCACGGGTGCTCCGACCCGCAGTGATTCATGATCATGTCCATGATCACTTTCATTCCTCGGTCCCGCGCAGCTTGCGCAAGTGCGCGGTATTCTTCATTGCTACCCAACCGTGGATCAACCCGGTAGTAATCCGTGGTGGCGTAGCCGTGATACGACCACTGGGGCTGGTTGTTTTCCAGTACGGGATTGAGCCAAACCGCAGTAAATCCCATACTATCGAGGTACCCCAAGTGCTGCTGAATCCCCGCCAAATCCCCGCCGTGCCGACCATGGCCATTGGCGCGATCCAATCCTTCCCGCATTCCTTCTACTTCGTCGTTGCTCGGATCTCCATTGGCGAATCGATCCGGCGTGATGAGGCAGATCGCATCTTCCGGGCCATAGCCTTGAATGCCATCACCACCATGTGCAACTCCTTCCCGAATTTTCAATTCAAATGGTGTTCTGCCCACCGGCTTTGAACGACGGGCTGAAGGATCGTTCCATTGAATGGCGACGATCCCTGGGCGAGCATCTGCTGCCACATGCACGTAAAGGAATTGATAGTTGGGATTGACCCCATCGCGCGCGATTCGGCAGAGTTCCACCCCCGGATAATCAATGCGCGGTTCCAATGCCCCGATGCCTCGGCCATGGATCATGATCTGAACGGTATCTACCGGCATTCCCACCCACCAATGCAGCGGGTCAACCCGATCAACAAACGATTGCGAAAGCCCCAATGTGACTCCGCTCATCCAATACAAGGCGGCGAGAAAAAGCGATTGAACCTTCATGTTCCAATATTATGGCACAAAGAAAGCAACAGAATCCGGCAATCAAAGCCAACGCAGCAAGCGATCAATCAATTTGGATTTCCACTTTGCGTAAGGAGGCATCAAGAAAGAAGCAGCACCATCCGCGCGCTGCTCATAAACCCCGCGCAAGTGCGTGAACTCCTTGAAGCCATGTTCGCCATGGCCGGAACCAATTCCGCTGTTTCCAAGCCCCCCAAATGGCAGGTGATTGCTGGACACATGAATCACGGAATTGTTGATGCTTACCCCTCCCGACTGCACGGAATCAAGCACCTCACTCACAAATCGATTTCGTTTGCTGTAGATGTACAATGCGAGGGGAACGGGACGGCTGTTCACGGATTCCACTACTTCTTGCAGGTCATCATACAAAATGACCGGCAAAATGGGTCCGAAGACTTCTTCCTCCATGATTTTCGCCTCCACAGGCACCTCCGTCAAAATTGTTGGATGCACAAAGCAACTGGTTGCATCGCTTGAACCGCCGTGGGCTACTTTGGCGCCTTTGGAGACGGCGTCGTCCAGCAAATCCAACAATCGTTGGGCATGGACATCTTTGACGATGCGCTGGTAATCTAGATTTTCGGACACACTGCCCTGATACAACTCCAGCATGGCCGCTTTCAGCGCGTCCACAAACGCATCTCCCATGCGACGCGGAACGAAAATATAATCCGGGGCCACGCAAATCTGGCCCGCATTGGACAGCTTTGCCCATGCAATTTTTTTGGCCGTGGCCTTCATCGATGCCGATTCGTCCACAATCACGGGTGATTTTCCTCCCAATTCGAGCGTAACGCTGCAAGGGTGTTGGGCCGCTGCGCGCATGACAATCTTACCGACTTCAGGGGATCCGGTGAAGTACATGTGATTGAAGGGCAAGGACAACAAATGCGTGGCCGTTTCGACGCCTCCTTGAACCACTGCCACCTCATTGACCGGAAAAACGGCCGCAACAATTTCGGCCACAACTTGGGCAGTTTGCCCGGTCAATTCCGATGGTTTGAGCATGACCGTGCAGCCCGCGGCTATGGCAGCAACCAATGGACGGAACACCAATTGCATGGGGTAATTCCACGGGGCAATGATCAGCGCCACACCTTTCGCCTCTGACCGAATCCACGAAGCCGAACCTAGGTGTGCCAACCCGCCGGCCACGCGGCGCGGCTTCATCCAACGCTTCAATCCTTTTTTTACGGCTTTGATTTCTGATTTGATGACAAAGATTTCAGTCAAGTCCACTTCTTCTGCAGGCTTCCGAAAATCATTCCACATGGCCTCCTTCAAGTCCGCTCGCCGCTTCCAAATCTCCGCATACAATGCCTCAAGTCGCTTGATCCGTTGCTTGGCATTTAGCTTTCGTTGGTCCGCGGAACGTTCGCTAAGTCCATCAAAGGCTCGGTTCATCTCCTCAACAGAAGGCGACGATGGCAAAATTGGCTGGATCATGGTCAGAATTTGTAGTAAACTAACACGTACTGCGGTCAAATTCCTCTGAAAATTTCAGAAATTCGACAAATGAATGGTCATTGGGACGAACGTTATGCCAAAACAGAAGGAGCTTACGGCAGAAAACCCATCCCCTTTTGGTCCCAAGAATTATCCCGGTGCAAAGGCCGAAGCGTTCTGCTTCCTTGCGAAGGAGAAGGACGCAATGCGCTCTGGGCAGCTCAGCAAGGCTGGGAGGTCCATGCTGTTGACTTCAGTGCGGTCGGCATGGCAACTTGCCACCGATGGTGCAAAGCCGCTGGCGTTGAAGACCTGTCTCTTATACACATCTCCGAGCCCACGAGACCAGAGAGGAGCG
>CAXDQP010000277.1:0-3119 GCA_963991335.1 uncultured Flavobacteriales bacterium | reverse complement strand
ATTTCCTCTAATTCCTCCTTGGCACCATCGAGACCGGCCACGTCACCAAAATTCACATCCGTTCCTTTGCCTTTTTCGAAGAGCTGCGCCTTCGACTTTCCGATGTTGAAGATTTGACCACCGCCACCACCGCCGCCGCCAAGTCGGCGCATCAAGAGGATCCAAACACCGATCATCAAACCGAAGAAAATGACATAGGTCAGCATTTGTTGTCCCCACTCATTCACAGGCTCGTAAACGTACTCGAAGTCATAATCCTCCGACAATTTCTTCATGTCATCGAGGTAGGCGTCCCCCGCCGGCACATGCAACCAATAATCCGACGAGCGGTAAACCGATTTCAAGAGGGACTGCTCATCTTCTCCTTCGGAATCCGCTTCGCGTGCGGACTCGTTGAGCATAATTGTCGCGCGCTGCCCGTCGAAGACCACGCGTTTCACTTCACCGTCCTCAATTCGCTCTTTGAATTCAGCCCATTGAATCTGCCGGCCATCTTGGCCAGAATTGAGCATCAGCATGCCCAACAGCAACACCACGATTACGGCATAGATCCAGTAAAAATTCAGCGACGGCTTTCCTCCGTTGCGATTTTCAGAGCCTTGGTCTTTTTGTTCTTCCATGGATTAATCAAACTTCGTCAACGGTCTCAATGTTCGCGTCGCCCCATAATTCTTCCAGCGCATAACGGTTGCGGGTTTCTTCATGAAAAACATGCACCACCACGTCACTGTAGTCCAATACCGCCCATTCCCCATTCCGCAATCCTTGTTTGCCCCAAGGTTTCTCCGCGGCTTTATCCGCTGTGGTAGACTCCACGGACTGGGCAAGGGCTTCAACTTGCGTGCGACTGGTCCCATGCGCAATGACAAACCAACCCGCTACAGCATGAGGAATGTGGCGCAAATCCAAAACGGTGATCCGTTTTCCTTTGACTTCTTGAAGTCCTTCGATTACTGCGTTGAGCAGCGGTAATTTTTGTACCAATGAAGCTGGCGTTTTTTAGGAATGAGTAGGTAATGCGAAAGATACGATGCAGAAGCAATTGCGACCTTCAAGCGATTGCGAAAACATGCCAACATTTCTCTTCGAAGATTTCCCAAGCCACCTACCTTTGGGTCACCACCCGAACGATGAAGGATTCAAAGGGTGAAAAGGCCATGGATTCGCAGATTCACCGACAACATTTTGAGCATTGTGCAAGCACCAATGAAAAGGCAAATGATTGGCTAAAACAATCCGCTCCGGGAAACATTGCGGTCTTTACAACCAACCATCAATACGCTGGAAAAGGCCAACGTGGGACGCGCTGGGATCAAGCAAAAGGATTGGATTTGGCTTGGAGCATGGGATTGAATTGGAGCCACGCTGTCACAAGCGTTGCAGCGCAGCCGGCAAATGTGTGGTTTGCCTTCAACAAAGCGATTACCCTTGCCGCCCACCAAACCGTGCAAGATGCCTTGGAATCAAGCTTGTCCGACGCCCGCATCAAGTGGCCGAATGACATCTACATTTCATCCAATGATCAATGGAAAAAGTGCGGTGGCATTCTCATCGAGAACACCTGGCAAGGATCGGCAATTGGAAGCACTGTTATCGGAATCGGGATCAATGCCCTGTCCACTGAACATCCCGCTTCTCGAACGTCAATCGCTGGAGTCTCTGCTCCAGGAGCGCGAGTCGACCTCCAAGTTTTGGCAAAATCCTTGGAAGTGAATGTCCTCGGAGCTTTGAACGGGTGGCAGCAATGCGTTTTGCAGACCACCGATGCCACAACTCCATACTTGATCGAATTGAATGAGGCATTTGACGAGGCACTTTTGGCCAAGGACACATGGAAATCGTACCGATGGAAGGGAGTGGAAAAAGTGGGCAAAATAACTGCGGTCGATGCCGCAGGGCGATGCACGATGGAGTGGCAATCGTTGACGGGAGGCACCGAAGCCATCGAAAACAACAAACAGTTGGAATGGTCGTGGATTGCGAAACAATTCGAGTAACGCCCTGATCAAACAGGAAACTTGCGCTCGACGGCGGAAGCCATGCCACTGAAAATGGCTTGAAGCGGCTTTTCAGCCATCATTTTCATAAAAGGATTCAAATCCGCATCACACCGAACTTGAAGGGACGCCTTCTCTTCTTCCATCGGAACGATTGCCACGTCCAAATCAAATCGAATCGGGGTTCCTTTTTGCGAAGCGTAGCGCACCAAGGTAGGGCGCTCTTCCTTCACACGTTGGATGACAACGGCAAAACCGCCGGTCACTTTGAACGAGCACGAGTCATCCGACGCCTCAAATTCACTGATCTGATCGGAAGGCAACACTTCCTCCAAATTTGCAGGCTGTCGCAAAGCTTCAAACAGGGTTTCAGCGGATGCCCCAGCCACGATGATGGGACTTTCGATGATCACAACTGGCTGAATTTATCGCTCCAACCTTGCGGGTCTCGATTCCAAGAATCGAGCAAGGACCGCTGTTCTACTGTGATGTATCCTTCTTGCATCGCTTGATCCAGCATGGTCGAATAATCCGTCAATGTCCACCACGTGCAATTCGCCTCTTCAAAAGCGGCCTCAGCCCCTTCAAAGCCATAGGTAAATATGGACAATATCCCTTTTACCTCAATGCAGTCAGTGCGAAGTGCCGCAACCGCTTTGAGGCTGCTCTGTCCCGTTGAAATCAAATCTTCAATGACCACGACGTTGGAGAGCACGGACAAATCCCCTTCTATCGAATTGCCTAAACCGTGGTCTTTTGCTTTCGAACGAACATAGATAAATGGCAATCCCAATTCTTGCGCAACCAAGGCACCGAGCGCAATGCCACCCGTTGCAACACCCGCAATCGCATCAACCTTTCCAAACTGGCTCTCAATTTCTTCAACAGCCCGTTGCCGGATAAAGGTTCGAACGGTTGGATGACTCAGCGTTTTGCGGTTATCGCAGTAAATGGGGGAACGCCGTCCACTGGCCCAAGTGAATGGGTCAGCAGCATTCAATTCAATCGCTTTAATTCGGAGAAGGAATTCTGCAACTTTACGCCTACTTTCAACGGACAAAATCATGGCGCGAATGTATGAAGTTTATATATTGAATCGGCCGGTAATCTTCACCGAAAATC
>CAXDQP010000276.1:0-3125 GCA_963991335.1 uncultured Flavobacteriales bacterium | reverse complement strand
ACTTCCACGAGACCATTGAATCCCATCAAATAAGTACGAGCCATTGTCCTGGTAACCGTTCATGGCATTGGTGCCTGCGAAAGGACTTTGACCAAATTTGTAAATCTCCCCGGTAATGATCCCGTGACTGCGGTCTTCCCATTGTTGGTTATTGGCATAACGGTAGATACCACCATCATTCGCAAGCCAAATCTCGTTGGTATGTGGATTGGCGGTGAGGTCGTGCTGATCCACGTGCAAATAGCTGTCTTGGATATCCAGCCACGTTATGCCCGCATCATCGGAGCGTTTCATGCGAATGCCACCCACGTAGACGCGGTCTACCACGACAGGATCAGCTTCCAAGCAGAGATCGTACCATGCCTGCCCTCCTTCCCCATCGCCCGAAGCACTCCAGCCCATGATATTGGGAGCGTCACTCATTTCTTCAAAGTTCAAACCGGAATCAGTCGATTTGTAAAATGCGCGGTACTCATAGGTTCCAGTTGAAAGAACGTAAACATAATCAGGCGCTGCCGGGGTAACGGCTATCACCATGCGGGTGCTAGGTTGAATGCCATCGTTGATATATTCCCAGCTATCACCAGCGTCTTCACTGCGCCAAAAACGGCCGCTACCGGTGCAATAAATAATGCTCGGATTGGTGGGATGCTGAACTATGTCCTTGTAATTCTGCGTATTGCTGGAGACTTGATTCCAAGATTGACCGCCATCCGTTGTCTTGAATATTCCACTGCTTGTGGCTGCGACAACTTGGTCCTCATTCTCAGGATGTACCAACAAATCTCCCACGACGTATCCGGAAATTCCGTCATTCGCAAATTCCCAAGTCTCGCCAGCATCAACGGACTTCATGACCCCCATGCCCGGGCTGTCCGACGCATCTCGGTCACCTGTGCCGATGTAGACCGTTGCCGGGTTCGAGGCAGCAAAGTCAATCCCACTGACTCCCAATGTCGGGAAGTCATCGGTATTGCACGTCCAAGATTGTCCGCCGTCATACGTTCTCCAGAGCCCCCCTGCTGGAGCGCCTGCAAAAATGACATTGGGATCTGCTGGATGAAAGGTAATGGCATTCATTCGACCTATTCCTCGGATGTGATCGCGCGTGGTTATATCGTCCAATACCGGACCACACACCTTCCAGTTGCCTTCGAGTGAGCGACCATTTGCTATGGATTCTGACCACTTATTGTGCGCTCGAAACGCGGCATTTCCATCCAATACGCTTCCGTCCTCTGAATTCGTTCGGCCATCCATCAAATGAAGCCATCGTTCCACTTGCTTGTATCCCGAACCTTTCACACGTGGTCTTCCCTCCCAACGTGTTTCAAACTGTGTTCGAATTTGGTCAGGATTTGCATCAGGACTCTGCATCAAGACCGACCAGTCCGGATCACTCGCAGGGTTGAGCAGGTTGGTTTGTGCTTCAATCTGCAATGCAATTAAAACAACGAAACAACAGGAAATGAATAGACGCATCATTGCTTCAGATTTCGATTTTGAATTGGCAATTTAGGATGGAAGCGACAACATGACCGACATTTTCATGCACTCGTCATCCTTCAAGGGTCAGTTTGTCAGTTTTTCGCGCACAAATGGCATTGGCGCAATGATTGATACAACGTCGACAAAGACACGAAAACCATGCAAACAGGAAACATCAACGTCCAAACGGAGAACATTTATCCAATCATCAAAAAGTTCCTCTACAGCGATCACGAAATCTTCCTTCGGGAACTGGTCTCAAACGCAGTAGATGCCACCCAAAAGCGAATCACGCTAGGAAAATTGGGCGAAGTCAATGCAGTAGAGGGAAATGCGTCGATTGAAGTCATTCGAGACGAGACCAACAAAACACTGACTATCCGGGATCGGGGCATTGGAATGACCGAAGATGAAGTCAACAAGTACATCAATCAAATTGCCTTTTCTGGCGCAACCGAATTCTTAGACAAATACAAAGGAGAAGAGGCCAAAACTGCCATCATTGGACATTTTGGACTGGGTTTTTACTCCGCGTTCATGGTCGCTAAACACGTGGACATCATCACCTGGAGCCAACGTGAAGGGGCGGAACCCGTGAAGTGGAGCTGCGATGGATCACCCGAATACACCATTGACAAAGCTGAAAAGGATGAGCGCGGAACGGATATCGTACTCCACATCGCAGATGATAGCGAAGAATTCTTGACGGATGAGCGAATCCAAGGTATTCTCAACAAATATTGCAAGTTTATGCCGGTGGAAATCATCCACGGCACCCAAACCGAAATGGTCGATGATCCGACCGGTGAGAAGGACGAGGAAGGAAATGTCAAAAAGACAGAAAAGGTATCGCCCCGAGTTGTAAATGAGGCATCACCTTTGTGGAGCAAAGCACCCGCGGACCTCGAAGATGAAGATTATCAGAAATTCTATCGGGACTTGTATCCGATGAATTTCGAAGACCCGCTTTTCCATATTCATTTGAACGTTGACTTCCCTTTCAATTTGACGGGCATCCTGTATTTCCCGCAGCTGAAGAAAGAAATGGAATTGCGCAGGGATAAGATTCATTTGTATTCCAACCAAGTCTTCATCACCGACAATGTCGAAAATATTGTCCCCGATTTCCTAACCCTTCTGCATGGTGTGATTGACTCCCCTGACATTCCACTCAATGTTTCACGGTCCTATCTTCAGGAAGATGCAAACGTCAAGAAAATCAGCGGACATATCTCCAAGAAGGTTTCTGACAAGCTGAACTCGATGTTCAAAAAGGATCGGGAAACCTTTGCATCACAGTGGGACGACCTCCGAATTTTCGTGGAATACGGAATGCTCACGGATCAGAAATTCATGGATCGAGCGAAAAAATTCATGCTCTTCAAGGACACCGATGGCACTTGCCATACGTATGAAGAACTCATCGCACTGGTCGGTGAAACGCAAAAAGACAAGAACGGAAAGATCATTCTACCTTATACCGCAGATGCGAAGGCACAGCACAGTTTTGTTTCTGCCGCAAAGGAGCGTGGATACCAAGTGCTCGTAATGGAAGGCCCACTTGCCGCCCACATGGTACAAAAGCTTGAAGAAGCATACCCCGATGTGCAATTCAAACGTGTGGATTCGGATGTAGC
>CAXDQP010000275.1:0-3127 GCA_963991335.1 uncultured Flavobacteriales bacterium | reverse complement strand
CTCCTAGTGGTCGTTCGGTTTTTGATCGAGGCTGCGACAAAAGAGATAAAGAGAGGGTGGGGCGCTTCCACTGTGCTCGCATATTCCGGGTGAAATTGTGATGCGACAGCCCAAGGATGTGCCGGAATTTCAATCATTTCAACCAATCCGGAGTTCGGGTTTTTGCCCGAAGCGATCATGCCGTGCGATTCAAATTGTTCGAGGTACGCATCATTGAATTCGTACCGGTGACGGTGCCTTTCTTCGATGGGCGTTATCCCATACGCCTCGAGAGCCTTAGTACCTTGGGTCAATTCGCATGGGTAGGCTCCCAGACGCATGGTTCCACCCATGTTTTGAATGCTTTTTTGTTCCGCCATCAGGTCGATAACCGGATGCTTGGTATATTCCTTGATCTCTGTCGAATGTGCATCGTCCAATTGAAGCACATTTCGTGCGAACTCAATTACAGCGCACTGCATGCCAAGGCAGATTCCGAAGAATGGGATGTTGTGTTCGCGTGCATGGGCGATGGTTTCAATTTTCCCATCAATGCCCCGAGAACCAAAGCCAGGAGCTACTAGAATTCCGTCCAATCCTTGCAGGATTTCATGCGCATTTTTGGCCATAACTGATTCGCTGTGAATCCATTCAATCTCAACTTTGGCTTCGAGCTTGGCTCCGGCGTGAATAAGCGATTCAGCGATGGATTTGTAGCTGTCTTTCAACTCGACATATTTGCCAATTAGCCCGATCTTCACGGTGGACTTTGGATTCTTATGGTGATGGAGAAATTGCTTCCATGTCGTCAAATCAGGTTGGGTATCCTCGAAGGACATGCCGAGTTTTTGAAGCACCACTTCATCAAATTTTTCGGACTGCATCAATAGCGGCACATCATAAATGGTTTCTGCATCGATGCTCTCGATGACCGCATTTGACGCGACATTGCAGAATCGTGCCACCTTGCTGCGGATGGATTCCGTCAACGAGTGTTCGGTGCGACAGACCAGGATATCAGGCTGTACGCCAAACTCGAGCAATTGTTTGACCGAGTGCTGGGTCGGCTTGGTCTTGAGCTCACCTGCCGCAGCGAGGTACGGGATGAGCGTCAAATGCACAACCAGTGTCTCTTCGGGACATTCCCATTTCATTTGCCGCACCGCTTCGATGTACGGAAGGGACTCAATGTCGCCTACCGTGCCGCCGATTTCAGTGATCACAAAGTCATAGTTGGACTCGGCGCCCAGAATCTGCACACTCCGTTTGATTTCATCGGTAATGTGCGGAATGATTTGCACGGTTCGTCCAAGGTATTCACCGCGTCTTTCCTTGTCAATGACTGATTGGTAAATACGGCCCGTGGTGATGTTATTGGCCTGGGAAGTGCGCACGTTCAGGAAGCGCTCATAGTGCCCCAAGTCGAGATCTGTTTCTGCTCCATCGACCGTTACAAAACACTCGCCATGTTCATATGGGTTGAGCGTTCCAGGGTCTACGTTGATGTACGGGTCCAGTTTCTGAATGGTCACCGAATAACCGCGCGCTTGTAGCAATTTCGCGAGAGAAGCACTTACGATGCCTTTCCCTAAGCTCGAACTCACACCACCTGTGACAAAAATGTAACGGCTGTTTCTGATTGTCTCCGAATGGCCAGAGTTTGCAGAGATTGCTGAGGAATCGGAAGGAGTAGGAGGCATGCCCGTAACTAAATGATGGATACGGGATTCAAAGTTAGCGCCAAACGTCACCGGGATGACCCGTTGTGAACATCTTTTCAAGAACTTTAAGCAAGCGTCCCGAGCGGCGAACACTCCGCAGGATTTCTGGGGTTTATTTCTTCTTTACCCTTCGAGGTTTTTGGTCAATTCATCAATGACCTTGAATCCACTAAACAATTCTTGGCCGACGATTCGAAATAAGGTGTAGGCTGGAATGGCCAAAACCATACCCGCGGCGCCGGCTACATTTCCAGCGATGCTAATCACGATGAATATCTCGAGCGGATGTGCATGCACTCTGTTGGCAAAAATGACGGGCTGAGTAAAAAAATTGTCCACCAACTGTGCGATGGCAAATACTCCCAGACTCCCTAGAAAGATCCCTGGCATTTCCGAAGGTACGGACAGGGATGAGGTGGAAATTAAAAGCAAGCCAAGGCACGTTCCGGCCATGGGGCCGATGTACGGGACGAGATTGAAGATTCCCGCCATAAATCCAATCAGAAAAGCATTCGGTGCACCGATGATGCTCAGGCCCAACGAAACAATTGTGGTGATGATGGCGACTTGAACCACAAGACCTCCGAAGTACCGGGTAAGCAATGCACTTGTTCGATCCATGATGGAATTGATTTTGGGCAGGAGTTCGTCCGGGGTCACGGCCTCAATCATGTTCCGAAAGAGAGCGCCATCCTTGAGGAAGAAAAAGGTCATGAACAAAATGGAAAAGACGGCTACAAAGCCATCCCCTACGCTTTGCAGCAAGGTTCCAAAAAAGCTTCCAATCCCATCGAGCTGAACAAAGCCCTGAATTTGTTCCAATAAGAAAAGGCTGTTGGGCTGATCGTTTCCACTCAAGTTTAGCCAACTCAGATTGTGGTCAATCCAGGATAGCGTTTCATCCGCTACCCGTTCCATTCCGAGCTCATTCATTCCTTGCACGGCCTGGGCTTGTTCCGCGAAAAGGGGGGCGAATAATTGCGTTAAACCGATGGAGAGACCGACCATGAAGGCGAGGGCAATGGCTGCACCGAAGGAAGATGGGAATTGTTTGCCGCGCAACTTGATTCGCTGGAGGAGCAGTACCAATGGTCTTCCGACGAAACTCAATGCCACAGAAATAAGCAGATAACCGACCAGCTCATTGAACCGCCAGATTGCATAGCCAAGGCTGGCAAAGCCAATCAGCCCAATGATTGATTTCGTAGATGGCTTAAAACGCATGGGATGTTTGTGTGTGATTGATGGGGCAAAATACATCAACAATGGCCAGCCAACATCGCTTCACTGCAATTCGAGGAGTGCAGTTGTTTAGGCGCGCTTAAATATTTATTTTTGCCCCAATGAATAGGTCCGGTTCCATTAGCCAAGAAAATTACCTCAAAGCAATATTCAAATTGCAACATGAGCACGGCATTGCCTCCAAC
>CAXDQP010000274.1:0-3142 GCA_963991335.1 uncultured Flavobacteriales bacterium | reverse complement strand
GTGGAGGTCGATTGGTTGCGCCGTGGTCGGAAGCACACCCCGCGGGTAGCCCGCATCGTGGAACGCCAGCGCAAGCAATACGTGGTGGTGCTGGAAAAAGTCCGGGATTATGCGTTTGGCTATCCTTCGGACCAGCGGCTCCACACCAACTTTTTCATCGGTGCACAGCATTTGAAGGGCGCCGAAAACGGGCAGAAGGTCATCATTGAAATGGTGAGTTGGGACGATCCGAGCGATGCCCCTTCGGGACGGGTGGTCGAGATTTTGGGCAAACCCGGCGATCATGAAGTGGAGATGCACGCCATCCTCGCAGAGTATGGATTGCCGTATGAATTTCCCGATCACGTGCTCGCCGCGGCGGATGCGATTCCGCACGCAGTCCCTGCAGAAGAGCTCAAACGCCGCCGGGATTTCCGAGACGTGACGACCCTCACGAGAGACCCGGGGGACGCCAAGGAGTTTGACGATGCGCTGTCGTTGAAGCGCCTCAAGAACGGCAACTGGGAGGTGGGCGTGCACATCGCAGATGTGGCGCATTACCTCAAGCCGGGAACGGTGTTGGACGAGGAGGCGCGGCAGCGCGCGACGTCCGTTTACCTCGTGGATCGCACGATTCCGATGCTGCCAGAAGTGCTCTCCAATAACCTTTGTTCGCTGCGGCCCAACGAGGACCGATTGGCGTTCAGCGCGGTGTTTGAAATGAACGACAAGGCGGAAATAAAAGGCGAGTGGTTTGGCCGATCGGTCATTCACAGCGACCAACGATTTGCCTACCACGAAGCCCAGGAGCGGATCGAAACCGGCAAAGGCAAATACGCCGATGAGGTGAACACCTTGCAGCATCTGGCCGTGCAGTTGCGCGCCAACCGATTCAAGGCGGGCGGCATCGACTTCAATACCGAAGAGGTCAAGTTTGAATTGGACGAGGCGGGCAAGCCGTTGCGCGTGGTGATCAAGCGAATGCTCGATGCCAATCGCCTCATCGAAGACTTCATGTTGCTGGCGAATGTGCGGGTGAGCCGCTACCTCGCCAAGCCCCGAACCACCGAAGGCAAAAGGGAAGAGGCGACGCGCACGGCGGTTTATCGCATCCACGACAAGCCGGACCCCGAGAAGCTGCAGCAGTTGCGAAAATTCGTTGCCAAGTTTGGCATTGAAATGCCGAAGATCAGCCCGGCCAATGCGGAGTCGGCGTTGCGGCAATTGCTCCAAGCAGCGGGCGGAAGCACCGCCGAAAATGTGGTAAAAACCATGGCGATTCGTTCCATGGCCAAGGCCGAATACAGCACCAATAACATTGGCCACTACGGCCTGGCTTTCCCCTTCTACACCCACTTCACGAGTCCCATCCGCCGGTACCCCGACGTGTTGGTGCATCGGTTGCTTCAGGAATACATCGACGGTGGAAAATCAGCGCATGCCGATGCGCTCATGGGGATTTGCCAGCACAGTTCCAACATGGAAAAACGTGCCGCTGAAGCCGAACGCGCGTCCATCAAATACAAGCAGGTCGAGTTCCTCATGACCCGCATTGGCGAGACGTTTTACGGCATTGTCAATGGCGTCATTCCGAAGGGACTCTTTGTTGAAATTGAGGATAACAAATGCGAAGGCTTCGTCTCCAAGGACGCCTTGCCGCATGATTATTATGTCTACGAGGAGGACCGTCAGGCGCTGATTGGCGCCCGCGAAGGACGTGAGTACGCCATGGGCGAGCGCATCGTTGTACGCGTTGTTGCCGCTGACTTGGCCAAGCGCCAGCTCGAATTCGACATCCCGGAGGAGTAGGGCACACGGCCGATTGGTTGCATCGCGTTTGATTCTTTAAAAACCTTCATCGTGTTTTTTCCAGTTTTTATTGGCTAATTAGTTGGTTTCATTTGATATACGATTCAATGCTCCGTATATTCGAGGACCATGTTTCGCTTGATGAGCTCCTTCGCCACGCTCATGATCTGCCTGCTCGGGTGTTCTGCAGTTTTGGCCCAGGTCGACTGTTCCGACCCTGCAGCATGCAATTATGATCCTTCTTCTGACCCGGTCACGGACTGTGATTACTGTAGTTGTGCGCTTGATTCAACTCTTTTTTATGGGCTAGAGGTAGTGCAGCATGCGGTGGATATCATTGACGGAATGACCACCTACCGAGTGTACGCGAAAGTTGTCGATGCAGATGACTTTGTCAGTGCTGTTTTTGGCTCGGAAGAATTGCCACTGGCGTTTCAAAGTTCCTCAGCATTTTACAACAATGAATATGGGGGCGTCACGGCATGGAACATCAATCCAAACTTTTTGGGCTTGATTCCGGATCTAAATGCAGATAGCTGGGTGACCATAGGTATTGAGGACAATAGTTCGGGATCTGCCATTACGGTTTTGGAAAGCCCCGCTCAAAATTGGTCGGGCTCTTTTGCATCGAATTCTGAAACGGATGGGCAGGATTTTGCCATTGATGATGCAGCTGGTGGCGGTTGGTTCATTCTCGGTGATGCAACGAACGGTGTTCCAGACTCGAATCTGCGAGTCTTGTTGATGCAAGTCACCACAGCAGGTTCAATCTCAGGTACATTCAATGTCCAAATGTTTCCGCTTGGAGATGGAGACAACGAAGTGCGGAAGACTTTTCATTTCGATGGTTTAGGGATGTTCTTGGATGATAGTATGCCGCTTTGTGGATGCACGGATCAGGCGGCTTGCAATTACGATTCAACGGCTAATCAAGATGACGGCTCTTGTACTTTCAGTGCTGGCGAAGTTTATGATTGTGAAGGTGAATGTGTCAATGATGAAAATAGCAATGGCATTTGCGATGAATTGGAATCACTGGGATGCACATACGAGGAGGCATGCAATTTCAATTCCAATGCCACGGGAGATGACGGTTCATGTTTCTTTGCTCAGGCTGGTTTCGACTGCGCCGGCAACTGCCTGGTTGACTCGGACCAAGACCAGATTTGCGACCAAGATGAAGTAGTGGGCTGCCAGGACGCTAGCGCCTGTAACTATGATGCATCAGCCACGGATGCAGGCTACTGCGATTATCCGGAAACGAACTACGACTGCGACGGCAATTGCCTGAACGACGCCGATCAAGACGGCATTTGCGATGAATTTGAGATCGCTGGTTGCACAGCATCGAATG
>CAXDQP010000273.1:0-3144 GCA_963991335.1 uncultured Flavobacteriales bacterium | reverse complement strand
GGGCAAATTTACGTCGAAAAAAGCGACTGACAGAATGTCAGCCTAGCAAGCTTGACATCCGGATGTGTCAACCAAACAACTCGAAGCCAAAATAGATCACAGCGAGCCACAAGAGGCCTTTGATCAAGAAGAATAAAAAGCCGGCCAAACCGAGGCGTTTCAACCAAGTCATCTTTGGCTTTTGATGGTCATTGTCTTGCATGGTCCGGCAAAGGTGGTTCAGAATTCAGTAAGTCAAAAACCACCCAACCATCCAAATGAATGATCGGCTGTTGTAACCAAGGACTTTTAGCTCTCCTCTCCAGCCACTCAGCACTGCCACAGACCAGGAATGATGCGCCTTTTCCGACATATAAAGCAATCCGTTCATCGCCTGTTATATTTTCGTCATAAAGATCCGTAAACCCTTTTTGATCCAATAAAGACAAAGTGATATTGGGACTTGGGTCTGGAACAGAAATGATTCGGTCATGCCGTTCGATTCCGTGTTCACGCATCGCTAATTTGAGCTGTTGGAGGTTTGCCAATCGCATTTCTTGGTCCCAGTGAAACCAACTCCAAAGGTCCCGGTCCCGTTGCGTCAGGATAACCTCTGACAACCATCCCTTGGGCGGCACATACTTCATTCGAGTCCGCAAATGAGCTTCCAGCAATTGAAATGAAAGTGCCACAATTAATAATGACCATACGACACGCTTCAAACGCACATCTCGGACCTGAAGCTGTTCCAACCGCTGGATGCACCACCAAAGAACCAACGGCACAATCAATTGGAATTCGATGAGGTAATAATCGTGAACATCCAAATTCTCGAACCAAAGGAAGAAATACAGTAACAGCCCGACCGCAAGCAGTATGATCATCGCAGGCAAGTGCAATTCTTTCGTTTTCCTTTTGTTTTTCTCTTTCACCGAGTCCGAAGGAGCAAAATGTTTGAATGCCAGCAGAAGCACAACAGCGACCAGAACAAACAAAACATACTTGTGGTACCATTCGGGCAAAACATCTTCTCGAAATGCGCGCCATACCGCCTCCGAATTCTGCGTCGCCCATAGGGGTCGAATGGTCGTGAGATAGTAAACACTTCCGGCAGCAGCATTGGCGAACTTGGCCCAGAACACCCAGAGAAAGCCAATACCAAGGGGAGCCGACAGCCTCAAAGCCCATTCCTTCCATTGGCCCTGGTGAAAAGCCCAAATCGCAATGGGCACCCAGCCAAGCACCATGGTCGGTCGGAATAAAACTGAGCAACTGAGCACACCAAAAAGCATCAGCTCCATGCTCCATCGAATGCGTTCTTGTCCGAGGATTTGCCATGCCAGTCGCCAGCCGACAAATACCATAGCCAAGCCCGCCACATTGACCAGATAACTCGCAGAGTAAAATGCAATAAGCGGTGAAGCCATTACGAATGTTGTGGCAAAAGCAGATTTTCCGGAGCCAAACCATTCTCGGCCCAATTTGAAAATGGCCAAACAACCCAAAATCCACAGCAACATATGGGTCCATCTCATGGTATAGGGTTTCAAGCCAATGCCGTTCCAAAGCTTGGCGTTGAACCAATAAGTAACCGGAAACTCTCCTATTGCACGCCCTGAACCCATACCATTTCCATGCTGAAAGTGCATTCTCGGCTCAAAAAAACCAACTTCTTCTTCATGGTAGTTCAGCGCCATGGAATAGGCGTCACATTGGCGCCATTGATGCTTACCGTATGGCGTTTGCATTGCCACAGTGGGCCAAGAACAAACGCCGCCAAACACCAACAAAATCAGCGCAAAACAACCTTTTTGAAGCATGTAACGCAGCCGATCAAATTCCATTTCACGATTGATTTTCACAAGTGCATTCGCTGCCGGTTCACGCGCCAGTCAATTTTGAATCAAAGGACCAAATTCAGAAACTCCTTTGCAAACATCCGAATTCCATCCCTTTCTTTGCAATCCTATTCAAACGCATTATATGTCTAAAAATCTAGTCATCGTCGAGTCGCCTGCAAAAGCCAAGACCATTGAAGGTTATTTGGGGAAAGATTTTGTAGTCAAATCGAGTTATGGTCACATCCGAGACCTCTCCAAGGGCAATGAAAGTGTGAACGTAGAAGATGGTTTTGAGCCGAACTATGTGGTGTCGGATGACAAAAAACAACTCGTCAAAGAACTGAAACAAGCCGCGAAAAAAGCGGAAATTGTCTGGCTCGCAACGGACGAGGACCGCGAGGGGGAAGCCATATCGTGGCACCTAGCGGAAACATTGAAATTAAAGCCTGAAGCAACCAAACGCATCGTATTCTCTGAAATAACAAAAAAGGCGATTCTGAAGGCCATTGAACGGCCACGCGAAGTTGATGTGAACCTCGTAAATGCGCAACAAGCGCGGCGTATTCTGGATCGCCTGGTTGGCTTCGACCTCAGCCCAGTGCTGTGGCGAAAAATCAAGCCAGGCTTGAGTGCCGGACGTGTTCAATCTGTGGCTGTGCGCATCATTGTTGAGCGGGAACGGGAAATCACCTTGTTCAAGCCAAAGGCGGATTTCCGAGTAGTCGGTGAATTCGTTGCAGATAAAATGGGGGTTAAAGCGCCGCTCAATAAGCGATTCGGCACCGAGGAGGAAGCAACTGCATTTGTGAATGACTGCATTGGAGCGGTGCACACGGTGGATTCCATTGAGACCAAACCGACTTCCCGAAAGCCTACTGCGCCGTTCACCACTTCGACGCTGCAGCAGGAGGCGTCTCGAAAACTTGGCTTCTCTGTGAGTCGAACCATGCGTGTTGCACAATCATTGTATGAATCCGGGTTGATTACTTATATGCGTACCGATAGTACAAATTTGAGTGATGATGCGATCGAACAAGCCAAGAATTTCATCACGTCTGCATTCGGGGACCATTATTCCAATCCCCAGCAGTACCGAGGTAAAAAGGCAAAAGGAGCGCAAGAAGCACACGAAGCGATTCGCCCTTCGGATTTGACACAAAATGCAACTGCCGGGGAACGCGACCAAGTGAGGCTCTATGATTTAATTTGGAAACGTGCGATCTCCTCTCAAATGGCAAATGCAAAGTTGGAGAACACCACTGCTACTATTTCAGTATCCACCCGTCCGGAGACGTTCATGGCAAAAGGGCAAGTCATCACATAC
>CAXDQP010000272.1:0-3147 GCA_963991335.1 uncultured Flavobacteriales bacterium | reverse complement strand
CCCAATGATTCTGCAATTGGTGACATCTTAGATAACGACGATTTCTTTGCCTACATCAAAGAGCGCAACACAGGTGTGCGGATTACAATATCTGTTGGTTTTAATCTGACTTCGGATTGAGAAAATAACCTGCTATAAATGGCATTAAAAAAGCCCCCTGAAGCGGATGCGTCAGGGGGCTTTTTGTTTGCAGCTTAATGCGATCAGTGAATGCCTTTGGCCGCGAGGTATCGCTCAGCGTCCAAGTCTGCATTGCATCCCGTTCCCGCAGCTGTATCGGCTTGGCTGTATGTGTTGTCCGCTGCATCGCCGCTGACGAACACGCCCTCGCGATTGGTGCGTGAGGTGCCCGGCTCATCGTATTTGATGTAGCCTTGCTCATCGAGATCAATCCAGCCTTTGAATACATCGGTATTGGGCTTGTGGCCAATTGCCACAAAGAATCCTGTGGCGGGAATGTCATGTTCTGCGTTGGTTTGGTTGTTGCGTACCCGAATGGCTTCCACACCTTCATCGCCCAGGACCTCAACGGTATCGGTGTTCCAGAGTACCTCAATGTTCTCCATGCTCATTACGCGATTCTGCATGGCCTTGGAGGCGCGCATTTCATCGCGACGCACCAGCATGGTCACCTTCTTGCAAAGCTTTGCCAAGTAGCTCGCCTCTTCACAGGCCGTATCACCGGCTCCAACGATCACCACATCTTGGCCGCGGTAGAAAAACCCATCGCAGACAGCACATGCGCTGACCCCGCCTCCGGCGTCGCGCAAGCGCAGTTCGGATTCTAGACCCAACCATTTGGCTGACGCACCTGTTGAGATGATCACAGAATCTGCATGCACCTCAATCCGGTCTGCGCCTTCGCCGACCCAGATTTTGTGCACCGGTCCTGAGAAGTCCACTTCGGTGACCCATCCGGTGCGCACATCGGTATCGAATCGCTTGGCTTGTGCTTCCAAGTCCATCATCATTTGTGGGCCGTTGATTCCCTCGGGATACCCCGGAAAATTGTCAACTTCAGTGGTTTCCGTGAGTTGTCCGCCCGGTTGCATTCCTTGGTACATGACCGGTTTCATGTCTGCTCGAGCGGCATAAATGGCTGCGGTGTATCCGGCGGGTCCCGATCCGACGATCAGGCATTTTACGTGTTCTGGTTGCGTACTCATGGCCGCAAAGATACACAGGTACGTGAGGTGAAAAAGCGATCGAAACGCGTTTTACCAAACGTTTTAAACCAAGTTGTTTTCGACGCGCAGCCACTCGTTCCACAGGGGATCTTCCGGGGGAGGAGCGAGGATGCTCATGGGCTCCTTTTTGACCGGATGCACGAACTCAATGCGACGGGCGTGGAGATGAATGGAGGCGTTGTCGTTGGTGCGGCGGGCGCCGTACTTGATGTCACCTTTGATGGGGCTCTTCAAACTGCTCAGCGTCGTTCGGATTTGATGATGCCGCCCGGTTTTGGGTTTCACTTCTACAAATGAGTAATGTTCTGATCGTCCGACGACGCAGTAGGTCAATTCCGATTGTTTGCGGCCCGGACCGTCTTGGTTGTAGGCGAAGCTTTTGTTGATGCGTTCGTTTTTCTCCAGATAGTTGATGATGTGTCCATCGGGTTGCTCGGGTCCGGGGCGGACCACTGCCCAATAGGTTTTTTGAATGTCGCGCAATCGAAAAAGGTTGGTCAGACGCGACAGGGCTTTGGACGTGCGTGCGTACAAAATGACGCCGCTCACCGGACGGTCGAGTCGGTGGACCGTGCCGATGAAGGCATCTCCTGGCTTGTTGTATTTCTTCTTGATGTATTCGCCCACCACTTGGCAAAGGGTGATGTCACCGCTTGAGTCGCTTTGTACGATGTCAGAGGATCGCTTATTGACAGCGATCAAATGGTTGTCTTCATAGAGCACCTGCAGGTTGTCAACGTTGCTCATGACAATGGGTGCCTTGGGCTTTCGGGCCCAGGTGTGCGAATCGGATGAGCCTTGATCGTCTGATTTGTGCTTCATGGCACGTGTCTCAGTATTGCTCTGATTCGTTGGGGAAATCCCGACTGCGCACGTCTTTCACGTACTGTTGAATAGCACCATTCATTTGTTCACCCATGTCGAGGTAGCGGCGCAAGAACCGTGGGCTGAATGCTTGCGTAATGCCAAGCATGTCATGCAATACAAGGACCTGTCCGTCGCATCCGCTTCCCGCACCGATCCCGATGGTGGGACAGGCGACAGAAGCACTGGCTTCTTGTGCGAGATGCGCGGGGATTTTTTCGAAAACAACGGCAAAACAACCAATTTCATTGAGCATCTTCGTGTCTGCGCGCAATTGGTCCGCTTCCATCTCCTCCTTTGCTCGCACGGTGTAAGTGCCAAACTTGTAAATCGATTGCGGCGTGAGCCCGAGGTGGCCCATGACGGGAATGCCGGCGGTCAGGATGCGCTCAATGCTCTCTTTGACTTCGTGACCGCCCTCTAACTTTACAGCATGGGCGCCGCTTTCCTTCATAATGCGTATGGCAGAATTCAAAGCCTCTTTTGAATTGCCTTGGTAGGTGCCAAAGGGCAAATCCACTACTACGAGCGCGCGTTTCGCGGCACGCACCACGCTTGACGCATGGTAAATCATGTGATCCAGCGTGATGGGCAAAGTGGTTTCATGTCCGGCCATCACATTCGATGCGCTGTCTCCGACGAGTATCACGTCGACACCAGCCTGATCGACGATGGTCGCCATGGAGTAATCATAGGCCGTGAGCATGGCGATGGGTTCGCCATTGGCTTTCATTTCAGCAAGCACCTGGGTGGTGATGCGTTTGGCAGATTGATGAACGGACATGATTTCCGGTAAAGTTTCATTTCAAAGGTAATCTTCGGAAATAGAAGATTTTAGGGATTGAAACGATTTCTTTCTGGGGGCTTGATTCTTTGATTCTCTAAAGAAATGACAATCGGTCGCTCCCTTTGAGGGGGCGGCCGATTTGTGTTTCCTTCAAAACCCCTCAAAGACTGAGGATCCGCCGCAGGGTCAAATTGATGCGCGGCTCACCCACGCGCAATCGCTTGGGGAGCGCATGTTCGTAGGCGTCTTGCAAGTGCTCCATCACAAGCAGGTCGCCATGGTGCAGGTGAACGAGCCATTTTTCCTTCG
>CAXDQP010000271.1:0-3148 GCA_963991335.1 uncultured Flavobacteriales bacterium | reverse complement strand
TTGGAACTCCCGCTTTTTTCATGGTCGCCTTGGCAGATGCCTTGTCTCCCATGGCCTCGATCATTTCCGGGCATGCTCCGATGAATTTGATGTGGTTTTCAGCGCAAATGCGCGAAAAGTCAGCATTCTCCGAGAGGAAGCCATAGCCGGGGTGTATCGCATCTGCGTTGGTGATCTCTGCCGCAGCAATGATCTTTGGAATATCCAAATAGGATTCAGCGCTTTTGGGGGGACCGATGCAGACGGCCTCGTCAGCAAAACGCACGTGAAGGCTGTCGGCATCAGCTGTGGAATACACGGCCACTGTTTTGATGCCCATCTCCTTGCATGTGCGGATGACTCGCAGGGCAATCTCCCCGCGGTTCGCAATCAAAATTTTCTTGAACATGGCAATTGGATTCAGGCGGGATCCACCAAGAAAAGAGGCTGATCGTATTCAACGGGAGAATTGTCATCGACAAGGATTTTGACAATTTTTCCAGTCACTTCGGATTCGATTTCATTGAACAACTTCATCGCTTCGATGACGCAGATGGTTTCACCCACTTTAGTAGTATCACCGACATCAACAAAGGCCTCCTTGTCCGGAGATGGTCTTCGGTAGAAGGTCCCGATCATTGGAGATTTTACAGTGATGTAGTTGTTTTCTTCGCTGTCGTTGGCACTTGGAGCTGCGGGCTCAGCTGCGGGAGTTGCGACCACAGTCGCAGGAGCAACTGGAGCCATGCCAGCGGCCATTGCTACGGGCACTTGAATGGTGGCTTCAGCTTCGCCAAAGCCCTTCTTCTTTTTAGGCATTTCAGATTTAATGGTAATCTTGAAATCCTTTTTTTCGATTTCGACCTCCGTGACTCCCGCCTTGGCGATGAATTTGATGAGGTCTTGAATTTCGTTAATGGTCATAATCTGACAATTTAAGGAGCGAATTTAGGTTGGATTTTTTTGAACCACGTACCAATGGGTTAAGATTAATGGGTATCGTATGCCCATTGCAGGTATACCGCACCCCAGGTAAAGCCTCCACCAAAAGCGGCCAGGATAATGTTATCCCCTTTATTGAGCTTGGTTTCCCAGTCCATCAGGCACAATGGAATCGTTGCGGCTGTGGTATTGCCGTATTTCTGGATGTTGATCATGACCTTCTCTTTCGGAAGTCCCATGCGACGCTGTGTGGCGTCGATGATACGCAGATTGGCTTGGTGGGGGACCAACCAGGCCACATCATCCGGTTCCAAATTGTTTTTTTGCATGATGTCATAACTGACATCCGCCATTCCTTTGACGGCCGCTTTGAACACGGGCTGCCCATCTTGCCAGATGACATGTTCTTTGTTCTCAACGGTCTCATGTGTGGGCGGGAAAAGAGAGCCGCCTGCTTTTTGGCGAAGAAAATTGGCGCCGTTTCCGTCAACGTGAAGTTTATGGTCAATGATGCCGTGCTCTTCCGAGGGTTCCAGCAATACCGCCGCAGCGCCATCGCCGAAAAGAATGCAGGTTGTTCGGTCTGTATAATCGATGATTGAACTCATCTTGTCGGCACCGACGATGACGACTTTCTTGTACTGTCCACTTTCGACGAATTTGGCCCCAGTAGTCAGAGCAAAAATGAACCCAGAACAGGCTGCACTCAGATCATATCCCCATGAATTCACTGCACCAACTTTGTGGGCAATGAGGTTGGCTGTGGAAGGAAAGTGCATGTCAGCTGTTACGGTTGCGACGATAATGAGGTCAATTTCAGCAGCATCCATCCCGCGCTTCTCACACAAAGTCTTGACCGCTTCGGCGCCCATATCCGATGTGGCTTTGGTCGGATCTTTGAGGATTCGACGCTCTTCAATTCCGGTTCGGGTGCGGATCCATTCATCATTGGTGTCCACCATCTTTTCCAAGTCGGCATTGGAAAGGACATCATCGGGCAAATAACCCGCAACAGCAGTTATAGCAGCGCGCATGGTCTAATCAGGCGTTGGTGAGTAAAATAGCGGATAAAGATAGCGGGTGCATCCATGCGGTACACAGGAAGTTATACCCTTTTGAAGAGGTATTTGTGGAAGAACTGCAGCAATTCAAAGTTTTGAAAAAAAAATGAGAACCCGGGGGTCCTCATTCCTATGAATCACCGCTCTTTCCGAGGAGATTCAGACATCAAATTTTTTCGGAGATCAGGCCTCGGCCTTTTCCATCACTACTTTGCCCTTGTAATAAAGCTTTCCTTCGTGCCAATGTGCACGGTGGAAGAGGTGAGGCTGTCCAGTAGTTGGGCATGCTGCAACTTGCGGAGCAGTCAATGCATCGTGTGTTCTACGCTTTCGCGTCCTTGCCTTACTTTGGCGTCTTTTGGGATGTGCCATGACGGTTTATTTCAAATCTTTCAATGCGTTCCAACGGGGGTCTATATCCTTGTCCTCATCTTTTCCATCATCCGCTGACGACCCGTGAGGATCAGTGGATTTTGCATTTGATCCGCTTACTAGAAACTCCATGATTTCAGGATCGCATTCGTCCTGGGTTTCATGAAGCCGCCTGCTTGGCAAGTTCAAATGCAGCCATTCAAATACCGGTTGGCTGAGGTCCAATTCGTGGCACTCAGGGCCTAACGTCCAAATTTCTTCGTCCGTATCCGTGAGTTCACCCAATTGGACAATCAGTCGTTCCGAAAATGTCAAAGTCAACTCAACCGGTTCTAAGCACCGATCACAGGGGAGTTTCGCAACGCCCTTGAATTCGGCCTCGCAGTGCATGCGAGAGCCTAGTTTGTCAAGTGTGACAGACAGATTTCCGACGATTTCATCGGTTTCTGAATGGGGAAAAGATTCAAAGAACAGCGGATCCACCTTCATGTGGAAGTCGTGTTTCCCGGGCTTTAGTCCCACGAACGCAATTCGATAGGGTGCCAAGTGATCCATAACCTCCTCAATTTGGGGAGTGCAAAGGTAGTGAGAAGAATCCGGTTCGGCAAATGCACCACCCATCAATCGCGACGGCTGTCTTCCCGTCGGTATTTCTCATTGATTTTGAGTGGATTAGCTATTAATACACGGTGCTCTTGTCGGTTGGAACGGATGTCCCGAGCCAAGAAAATAGCGGACCGCAAAGAATCGCCATTGGCAAGCCCTTGCCCGGCGATGACAAATACGGTTCCATG
>CAXDQP010000270.1:0-3166 GCA_963991335.1 uncultured Flavobacteriales bacterium | reverse complement strand
CTCCCCCGGCTCTACCTCACCGGAACTCCAGTCCGCGCGTGAAATAAATTGGGGCGCGCCCAATTGAGGATGTCCGACATTGATTCCGTCCACCTGCAAGGCTTCAAAATCCAAGCGCATGTCCGCTGCGAGGGTGTTTTGAAAAGAAAGCGTTGCACGTGTGGGATTGATCTCCAAAAATCCATTGGTAAACACATCGGAATCGAAGACTTTTTGTTCGACGTCAAAGTCCAACGTTTCTTGACCGAAATATCCCGCGACTTGCTGCACCAGTAAATCCTTGAAATGCATGCTGACGAGGATGCTGTCCGACCCATACACTTGAGCCGTGTCTTCGATGAAAGCCGTAGTACCAATTGTCAATTCACTCGCAATTCGACTGATATCAATGCCCGAAACTCCGGTTAAATCAATGGAAGCCCCGGAAAGGTCAATCACCCCCGATTCACTTTGAAAACCACCCGAAGTGCTCGGCGGCAGCACCACATACAATTCGACCGCCTCCCCTGCAATGGTGACGCTGGGAAAATTGTAGCGCATTTCCACGTAGCCATCGGTTGAACTTTCAACGGAATATTCAATCCGGCCTGACTCTAAGACAATGGACGAGAATTGCTGGTCAATTCCTTGAAAAGCGATATCCTCCTCGGTATCCAATAGCACGGCTCCCGGCGGCACCTCAAAGGGTCCCCCCGAGAAATCAGGTGTTAATTCCTGAGCAACGAGCGTATCGGGAAGTTTTGTGAGGGCTTCAATGTCCAATTCCGAAATCACCCCGTCAAAACGAATGACCGCGACCGATCCGGTTTCGATCGTGGCGAGGGAATCTCCAATCACATCGGTCCAATCCAATAAATCATCCACGAGAGGCAAGGCAACGTCCACCTCCCATGTGGTCGGCTTGCGCGTACATCCTGAAAAGCAAACCAATGCCGATAGCATTACCACCGCTACCAACGGCAGTGAAAAGCTGCTTTCCTCACGGAAATTCATGGATGCAAATCGGTTCATTTTCATGTCATCTCGAGGCTCAGCGCTTTTGCATTCGTTCATAAACCGTCTTCCCTGAGCGGCCCCACGGCCACTTCCAAGGATCAAGGGTCAACCAAACGGACCACGCCAAGCAAGCGCTTACTAAAGATACTAATTGTGTGACTAATTGTCCAGCAACCAAAAAGAGCAAGATCAAATGCGCTATAATGAACTGAAGGCGATCGGCCCAAGGAGATTTGAAGCGGCGCAACCCAGCGAGCATGGCCAGAAGCGGAGATGCCCAGATCAGGTTCCAATTTGCCCATGTATCCTGATGATCGGTAACGGTCCACATCAATAATAACAACACGCCCAGCAATCCCGCCAATGATTGTACCGCCTTGCCAGCCCATCGCTCCTTGCGCGAAGGCTGCAAGCCATTGCGCAACTGAATCAGCCGCCTGATGCTCCACCCAAAGGTCCAAATCAAGACCACGAAAGCCCAAAACATTGGATGTTTCATGGCCGGCATATGCACGGTGCGAAACCATGGACGCTGCGGAGGCAACAATTCGACAGGCGGACCCGCAACAGGCTGCCCATCCAACGTGACGCGCATCATTTGCGCCATCAAACCATCCGGCAAAAAGCTCGAACCGCATGCGGGCATTGCACGATCCACGCGCGGGCCCAAAATGAAGTCAATGCCCGCTTCAATCCACGCATCTCCTTGGATGTATGGCTCCAAAGCTAGTCGGTACGTGACCTGTCTCAAGCGGGCTTCGTCCTTCTCGCAATGCGGCTCAAAACGATCCCCCCACGCATTTTGTAGGGCACTGAGGGCTCGGGTACTGCAATTGTCGTGGAGAAACTTGTACGAGTACACCCGGTTTTCAGGCAGATGATTCCATTCCAAAAAGGCGATCAGCGCCCGAGCGTCGTCCGCCGAAATTTCAAGGACTTGTTCCAAGATGGCGCGATTGGCCGTCAAATATTCACGCTGAAACGCAGGGAATGGAGCTTTGGCCAACCGATAATCCAATTGGCCGCGCATGAAACGGGCGTAAAAACCCTCACTGAATTGGAACGTTCCATAGTTGTACGTCCAATCAACGGGTGGTGCCTGTCCCAAATCTGTAATCCGAATGGCCGTATGCCCCCAAGCACTGTACAATTCTGGACCGGGTGAACCGGTCAAAATTGAAACTTGAACATCGTCGGACCAAGACGACGCAGCGGCACTGTTCACTGCGGAGGCAACGTTGGATGCTCCAAAGGAACAAAACAGCAGCACCGTCATCATCAACCACTTGGCTCCCTCCTTGACGCCTTGAGAAAGTTGCTGCGCCGCACCCGCAAGCCACACTTTGCGATACGGCGAATCAGGTTTTTGCTCCGATTGAATTTCAATGATGAGCTCCCCTCCCGCCATGGTCACCTTGCGCAAGTGCGCTCCCCCCCTTCGATTAAAATCGGCAATAGCCGCGGCAGCAGCTCCCGTGCCGCATGCTTTGGTTTCCTCCTCTACGCCCCGCTCGAAGGTGCGCATTTGCAGTGCCGCCGGACCCGAACAAGCAACAAAATCTACGTTGACGCCATCCGGTGCGTAATGCGCTTGGTTCCGAATGCCCTGTCCGCGTGAGAAAACATCAAATGCTTCTAATTCATTCGGTTCTATCCATTCAATGTGATGAGGACTGCCGGTATCGACAAAATCGGACAATCCGGAGGAGCTCGCCCAATGTGGCGCTTTAATTGGCGGGTTAACATCCATCAATTGAACAGCCGGTACTTCGAGCTCGGCATGCCATTTCACCGCGTGAGCACCATCGCATGCATGCAAAACCCCTCCCTCAAGCTCCATCCATCCCTTGGCGCGCAAGAAAGCAAACAAAGCACGGCTGCCATTTCCGCAAAACGAGCGGGATCCGTCAGCATTGAGATAATCCATTTCCCAGGCAGCGCACTTTCCTGAATCATCTAAATCTGTGCGCGGTTGAAAAAAAATCACTCCATCCGCACCGAGGCCCTGCTCGCGGTCACACCACACAGCAATGTCCTCCGCGATGGGCAGTTCCGGCCATTCTCGTTGATCGAACAAGATAAAATCATTGCCCGTGCATTCCCATTTCCAGAAATTGAAATGCAAGGCGCCGAAGGTAGCCCATCCGGTCAGCGCTATCTTTCCGAAGTC
>CAXDQP010000269.1:0-3177 GCA_963991335.1 uncultured Flavobacteriales bacterium | reverse complement strand
TCGTCGGCAGAGTGAGATGTGTATAAGAGACAGAAATCTCCCTTGGGACCTCGGACATTGTAACTCGCCCGCTCCGGATCCTGCCAGATATTTTCCAACAGTTCACGGACTTGCGGCTGCACAGCCTCGATATTTTCGGGAAAAGTATACCGTGCAATAGTGGCCCTTAACTTTTCTGTGGGGTACGTAAAGTAGCCATCTTGGCCAATTCCTTCCTCTGTGAAAAATGACATCGGCGCTCGCCTTCTACGCGTCACCTGTGAGGTCAATGCAATAAGATGCCGACCACCGACCATCGTCAGCGTGGCCATTGCCGCGTGGAGGAGAAAAGTCGCCTCCACCCCCATTCCAGCCAGCTCAATGCGGTTCCACACCCCCCCCAATTCGTAGGCACCTTCGTCCGCATATGCCTGCATGTGATGGGCCAAGTTTTCATCTTGGTTGCCGATGGCCTTGATCAATGGCATGTCTTCAACATTACTCACACCATGCATTCTCGCCCCGCCAAGCACACGTTCCGTTTTGCCATCAACACCAATCCCTTTCGCAACGGCTGCAATGACAATAACATCGGGATCTCCGATCCATTCCCGATTGAAGGTGGTCAGCTTCTTAATGCCGTAGGCTTGTAGGACGGCTTGATGTCCGTCCACCAAATCATGGCAGCAGTCCAAGTGCTGGTCTGCGCGAAAAACGCGCACCTCAGCCTCTCCAATGCGTTCTGCGTTGCGAACGCGATCAATCGATGGATTCAACGAACTGCTCATCCCATTCTAAGTATAAACGGGCATCTGGTGCTGGATCCCCAAGTAAAATTTTACGCGCAGCCTGAGTCGCATGGGCACCTCCCGCTGCAACGTCCGAATACAATTGGGGCCAGCCGACAAGCGTCGAACCTACCTCCTCCAAACTCTTTAATCCTCTGGACGAGGCTTGACCTAAATCAATGAATGCATTGAAAAAATCAGGATTCCATTCCTTCGCTTCCAACATCGCCTCGAGCATTTCATCTGAAATGCGACCGTGCAGGTAGGCGTCAACGCCTTGATCATAACGCTCGACATCCAACATTCCCCGGTCTGATGTTTCCATCAGAACAGGAATCTCCGCCTCGCGTGCATGCAATCGAATCCGGGCTTTGGCAGAGACTTGATCGCACGCATCGCACACCAAATCCAATCCTTCAAAAAATCCTGCTGCATTGTCAGAAGTCAGCCCTTCGGTTTGCACATCTACCTTGAAATAAGGATCGATCTCAGCGATGGCCCTGCAAATTGAGACCCATTTTGGTAGGCCTAGATTCTTCACACCTGTCTGGATTCGATTCAAATTGGACAATTCCAAGTCATCGAAATCAGCAACCTTCAAAGATCCACACGTTCGTTCCATGACCAAACTCATGGCAAAGGCGCTGCCAACGGACAAGCCTACAATACCGATTTGTTTGCTCCGAAGCAATTCTTGCTCCTCCCTTGTGATTTTATTCCGATTGCGGTTGGTGCGCAATTCGATGAACTCATCCTCATTCAGTAATCGAACAAGGGTTCGACTCCATGGGTACCAAACCCAACAACCTTGATGCGCCCATCCGTCATCTCCAAGGTGAAGGGACAAGGCGTCGGAAAGTCCTTCGGGATTCGAGCGCAATGGAGGGTTCCGAGTCACCAATAATTCCGCCACCTGATCTTCCAATGTGTCGAAGGCCTCATATGCCGTCAACCCAGCCAAAAAAGCCTCATAAGCCTGCCGATCAGACTCCTGAGAAAGCTCAAATATTGTGGCTTTAGCGGCGGGAATTTGGGGCTTCTGTTTCATCGCGTTTGGATCATCAATTTCGGTTTAATTCACGCCCAATGCTCGCAGCGGTCGGGTTGTTTTGAACACCGCGATATGGGGAACAACGCAACTTTCTCAAGCGGTTCTGCGTATGAAATGAACCAGTGTAAAAACACAATTCATGACTCCTCATCATTCCACCCCAACTGTTTGGGTGTTTTATAACAATCGCAACGAAGCTGAAAATCTCATCAATCGGATTTCAGATTTTAGCGAAGGACATTTTTGGGACGCTGAAGAATCCGTGACGTTTCTGCAAGACATTGATGCGCACCGATCATCATGGATGTTGGTCGACAAGAAACATGCGGACGACAGCAAACTTCAAGCTCTGGCCTTCAATGCCTCGGAACAATATGAATTTTTCCGCTGCCTCGTCATCGGCTCAGAGGCACCGGACAAATGGCCTGAAACTACGATCCATTTGCACAAAAACTCGCTCTCTACGAGCATCATCGATCGGCTTCGAAATGAATCCCATGTACTGCGAATCGCGAGCAGCCGTGTCAGACACATGCGTCGTTTGCAGAACCGGCAATCAAGCTGAACCGGTATAAATCTTGAGATGTCCTTTCGCCAGTGCATTGGCCATCTCTCGGATGGCTACCATGGCCGCCTCGGTTTCCAGTGAAACTTCCTCCTTTCGCATTCGCAAAACCAACCAACCATAAAGAGCGGTCAACATGCGCTCCACAGGATGGTTGAATTCCCCTTTCATTTTCCGCTCATTTAGCTCATTTAATAACGGTTCCGCCGCCTGAAATGCCGCGACATATGCTGCATCTTCCATCGGACCCGTGAGCAAATCGTGGAGCAGGGCCATTTCGGTCAGCGTCTCTTGAGCATGGGCCGCATGGCCCGTCTCTTCCAACCGTTCTTGCTGCATGGTTTTGCTAAGTTCAAGGACCCACTCAAGATCTTCATCTTCTTGACCAGCAAACATGGAACGCAATGCGCCTACATCAAAATTAGCGGCGCGAACAACGTCCTCCATCTGCCATACATAAAGCAGGTATTCGACAATGTGAGACTCCTTTTTGATCGCAGCTGTCGTCATGGTGTAGCCTCCTTTTCTGTTGCTTCCGAATCCGGCGTTGGAACATAGCGATCGTTCATGAATTGAATCAACGCCGAGGTCACGTCAAAAGCTTCGCCACCGAAGAGCACACCTTCACCTGAACGGCCCCAATTCAACACCACATCCAGCCCCGACTCCTCCGCAAACACCGCGACTTCTGCCGTGAGGTTGACCGCAAATTCTTCTAGAATCACCGCCTCCATTTGAATCAAATCCGACTGCTGCTGATACTGCATTTGGGTCAACGCATTTTCACTCTCGAC
>CAXDQP010000268.1:0-3185 GCA_963991335.1 uncultured Flavobacteriales bacterium | reverse complement strand
GTCACCCCGGCTATCACTAAGCAAATTTGCGCTTATTCGTTTTCTAACTCCTTGTTGATACCAAGGTAGCGAACTTCCTTGACCAACACATTGATTGACTCCGGCTTGCCAGGCTCCATTCGGTGGTCGCCGTCGACGATGTATTTATACATCTTAGTGCGACCAGCAACATCATCGGACTTGACCGTGAGCATTTCTTGAAGCGTAAAAGCAGCACCATACGCTTCCAACGACCAGACTTCCAGCTCTCCAATACGCTGGCCTCCAAATTGTTCCTTACCGCCCAGTGGCTGCTGGGTAATTAACGAGTAAGGACCAATGGAACGCGCATGCATTTTGTCGTCAACCATGTGGCTTAGTTTGATCATGTAAATGATTCCCACTGTGGCCGGCTGGTCAAAACGTTCACCCGTACCTCCATCGTGCAAGTAAGTCACGCCGCATTCGGGGACTCCTGCCTCATTGGTGATTTCTGTGATTTGCTCCAGGGTGGCTCCATCAAAAATGGGCGTCGCATAGGTGCGTCCCAAGTTCTGACCTGCCCAACCAAGAACCGTCTCATAGATTTGTCCTAGGTTCATTCGAGACGGTACACCCAGCGGATTCAAAACGATATCCACCGGAGTTCCATCCTCTAGGAATGGCATGTCTTCTTGACGAACAATTTTCGCTACAATTCCTTTGTTACCGTGGCGGCCTGCCATCTTATCACCCACCTTCAGCTTGCGCTTCTTGGCGACATAGACTTTGGCCAATTTGACGATACCAGTAGGCAGCTCATCTCCAACGGTCACCTGGAATTTCCGGCGCTTGTACGCTCCAAGAATGTCGTTGTACTTCAAGTGGTAGTTGTGAACCACTCGTCGCACCAACCGGCTGTTGTCTTCATCGCGGACCCAACCATCGCTATTGATTGTCAAGTAATCCAGGCTGTTCAAGATTTTCTGAGTGAACTTCACTCCCTTCTTGACTTGTTCCTCCTTGTAGTAGTTGTTCACGCCTTGGCAAACCTTGCCTCCGACAAGCTTCATCAGCTTCTCTACCAACACCTTTTTCAATCCTGCGGCCTCAACATCAAATTCTTTATCGATGGACTCCAAAACAGCCTTGTCAGCAGCTTTGGATTTCCGATCCTTGATGGCTCGTGAGAACAGTTTCTTCTCAATGACAACGCCCTGACCCGAAGGAGGCATTTTCAATGATGCATCTTTCACATCACCGGCTTTGTCGCCGAAAATAGCACGCAAGAGTTTTTCTTCAGGACTTGGATCGGACTCTCCTTTCGGGGTGATTTTTCCAATCAGAATATCGCCCTCTTTGACTTCCGCTCCAATGCGAATCAATCCGTGCTCGTCAAGATCACTCGTGGCCTCCTCACTTACATTCGGGATGTCACTGGTCAATTCTTCCACTCCTCGCTTGGTATCACGCACCTCAAGGACGTATTCGTCAACGTGAAGTGACGTGAAGATATCCTCTCGGACAACACGTTCATTGATCACGATTGCGTCCTCAAAGTTGTACCCATTCCACGGCATGAAGGCTACGCGCATGTTTTGTCCTAGCGCCAACTCTCCTTTGTCAGTGGAATAACCATCGACCAGTACTTGGCCGGCATGCACGACGTCACCCTTTTGAACAAGGGGCTTCAAATTCATACAAGTGCCCTGGTTTGTTCTGCGGAATTTCGGGATTTCAAGAACATTCACAGCGTCTTCAAACGAGACCAGCTCGTCCATTTCATCCATGGTATACTTGATGTGAATCTCATTTGCATCCACAAACTCGATTGTGCCGTCTGCCTCCGCCCGCATCAAGATTCGAGAATCTTCTGCAACGGACTGCTCAAGCCCAGTGCCAACAATTGGCGCTGCAGGCTTCATCAATGGAACCGCCTGACGCATCATGTTTGACCCCATCAATGCACGGTTCGCATCATCATGCTCCAAAAACGGAATCAATGAGGCTGCGATGGATGCAATCTGGTTCGGTGCTACATCCATATAATGGAGCTGATCCGGTGCCACCTGCGGGAAGTCCCCTTCCAATCTCGCCTTCACGATATCGTTCGCAAATGCACCGTCTTTTGAAACAGGAGCATTTGCCTGAGCAATCAAGTTTGAATCTTCGTCTTCTGCGGATAGGTAGATGACGTCTTTTGGATCCGTCGAAACTTTGCCATCCTGAACTTTACGGTACGGTGTTTCGATGAATCCCAATCGGTTCACCTTCGCATAGACACACAAGGAACTAATCAAGCCAATGTTTGGTCCCTCCGGCGTCTCAATCGTGCAGAGTCGACCGTAGTGCGTGTAGTGCACGTCACGAACCTCAAATCCGGCCCGCTCTCGGGATAGTCCGCCTGGTCCGAGCGCAGAAATTCTTCGTTTGTGGGTAACCTCGCTCAATGGATTCGTTTGATCCATGAATTGCGACAATTGGTTCGTACCGAAGAAGCTATTGATCACCGAGCTCAATGTCTTCGCATTGATTAAGTCCGTCGGTGTGAAGACCTCGTTATCACGAACGTTCATTCGCTCTCGGATGGTCCGAGCCATTCGCGCCAAACCAACGCCAAATTGACTGTAGAGTTGCTCTCCGACGGTTCGGATACGACGATTCGATAGGTGGTCAATGTCGTCGACATCCGCATTTGAGTTGACCAAATCAAGCAAATACTTGATGATAAGAAGGATGTCATCCTTCGTCAGCGTCCGATTCTGAACATCTTCTTGAATGTTCAGTTTCCGATTGATTCGGAAACGACCCACCTCTCCCAAATCATATCGTTGCTCTGAAAAGAACAGCTTATCAATTACACCGCGCGCCGTGTCCAAATCTGGTGGCTCGGCGTTTCGAAGTTGTCGGTAAATGTATTCAACAGCCTCCTTCTCCGAGTTGGAGCTATCCTTTTGAAGCGTGTTGTATATGATTGCGTAATCCGACTGGTTGATGTCTTCTTTGTGAAGAATAATGGTTTTCGCACCGGAGTCCTGAATGAGTTCGAGATGCTCTTTCTCCAGAATTGTTTCACGATCCAAGACCACTTCATTTCGCTCAATGCTCACAACCTCTCCCGTATCCTCATCTACGAAATCCCTGTCTCTTATACACATCTCCGCGCCCACGCGCCCAGAGAGGATCTAGTATGACGAAAACTGCTAGAAAAAAAAAAGGGGGAGGGG
>CAXDQP010000267.1:0-3204 GCA_963991335.1 uncultured Flavobacteriales bacterium | reverse complement strand
ACGAGATCCTCTCTGGTCTCGGGGGCTCGGAGATGTGTATAAGAGACAGGTTGAATTGGCCTCCAATTTCAGCAGCAGACTCAAACAAAGTGACCTGATGGCCTAATCGAGCAGCTTCTGTTGCAGCGCTCAACCCTGCTGGTCCAGAACCCACCACCGCGACGCTTCGAACTTCCGTTGCTTTGGCTTGCAGGGGCCATTTTTTTTCATGACTCGCTCGAGGATTCACCAAACACGTTGCAATTTTATTTTGAAAGATGTGATCAAGGCACGCTTGATTGCAACCGATGCACGTGTTAACAGCATGTGGATTCGTCTTGGATTTGTTGACGATTTCGGGGTCGGCCAGGAAGGGGCGCGCCATAGAAACCATGTCAGCGCAACCGGATTGAAGTGCCGTTTCGCAGGCATCTATGGTGTTGAATCGGTTGGTTGTGATCAATGGAATCCCAACATGTCCCATCAGTTTTTTCGTGACGAATGCAAATCCCCCTCTTGGAACTAAAGTTGCAATCGTTGGAATCCGAGCTTCGTGCCATCCGATGCCCGTATTGATCGCATCTACGCCTTCTTGCTCCAAGGCCTTTGCCAAAGATTGGATTTCATCCCAGCTGCTTCCCTCCTGGACTAGATCCAGCATGCTCAAACGGAAAATGATGGCGAATTCAGCCCCAACTTTTTCTCTGATGCTTCGAATGATTTCAATTGGAAATCGCATGCGATTCTCAAAGCTTCCTCCATAGAGATCCTTCCTTTTATTGGTAGCCGTAACCAGAAATTGATTGATGAGATACCCCTCTGACCCCATTACTTCAATTCCGTCATAGCCGGCTTCTTTTGCAATAGACGCACACCGGGCATAATGCTGTATCGTTTTCCTCACACCACGCATGGAAAGACTACTCGGCTTGAAGCGATTGATGGCCGCTTTTATGCCTGAAGGAGCCACATTTAAAGGGTGATAACTGTACCGACCACCATGCAGGATTTGAAGACAAATCTTGCCTCCATTTGAATGCACTGCATCCGTTATGATGCGATGTTTCTTGATTTGGTGCCGAGCTGTTAATTTGGCTCCACCGGGTTTGAGAACGCCCCTGCGATTGGGAGAGATGCCACCGGTAACAATGAGACCCGCTCCTCCTTTTGCTCGCTCTCCATAGAATTGTGCCAACGCGTTGAAGCCATCTTTTGCCTCTTCCAACCCGGTGTGCATGCTTCCCATTAAAATGCGATTGGGAAGTTTGAGCGGCCCCAGCTGAATGGGTTGGAAAACCTGCAGTCCTGTCGTTGAATTCAAAGGTGTCATGGGAGATCAAAGTTTATTCATTGGAATTCTCGGTATTCATCGACAAAATCGTTGCGACGATAATGATTGGTGATTGCTTTGTAGGAATAGATTCTACCGTCACCGTCCTTTTTGGTTCTTTTTTTGTCGCTAATCTCAGCGATGGCACTCAAGAATCCGGCACGGTCAGGTGTTGAACAATTGAGTGTCGTCTTGCGATATTCGAAATGATACCAGTTTTCTTCGTCTCCGTGCAGATAGAGGGTAAAAGAGTCATTCGACCGACTTCTTCTAAGCACTAATTTGCCAGGTATTGCCTGAAAAACTGGCGCACTGCCGAGCGAAGCAATTGCAAATTCGCTTGAGGAGACAAATGCTTCGAGCCTTGGATCCCACGTCATTTCAAGGCCTGCCATGACGACTTGGGAGCGCATTTTATTGGGGGCGGTTTTTAATTTCCCAGTCATTGCCAAATCATTGACGAGCTTCGCACTCTCTTTTGCGCCAAGCCAAGCTTGTAGTGCTTGTTCGTAATTAGTCTCGACGATATTGACCGGTTCTGCGGGTTCCCATGAAGGGATTTGCAAAGCCATGCGGTCGTACAAATCTTGGTCAAGGTCAATGTCCAATCGCATCGATCCTTGGAACACATACTCTCCTCTCGAGTTAATCTCAAAGGACCCCACGAACGATTGGTTCACCAAGCCAAAATCCAAAGGCAACGTCATCAGGCCGGCGCCCCTCAAGTCGCACGTAGACGGCCGGATGTCGACATAGGCTTCACTCGAAGTGGGGTTTTCAAACTTCTCTTTACTTGAGAAGATGTACCGTTTGTCCTGATACCTCAACTCACCTTCTGTGCTTAGGATGTTCAAATCAGACTCATCGCCCTGGGGATCCAAAACTGCGCCATAAAGCGTGAACGGCGGACGTAATGATGCCATGATACCATAGGCGAGCAAATCACCCTCCGTGTCTTGGGGAGGATTCGAAACGGGAATGGCGATGGCTTCGGGATTTATGTAGCCTTGAAATGCAATCCAACTGCGCTGCATACGTTTGCATTCTTTCGTCATTTTTGCCCCCCCTTTGAAATACAAATGCGGTTGTGAGGACACCATTTTTATGTCACCTGCAAATGCAAATGCCGGACCGAGCAAAAAACCATTGCGGGCCATGATGGAACCGCCTCCAATGGTTCGAAGGCTGTCGTCCACTTGAATGTCGTCAAATAGAATCCGATTGACCTTGCCATCAACCGATTTGTAATTATAAAGTCCAGCGCCTTCAAAAGAGTATTTCCCAGAAACGTTCAGAAAAGCAGAATCAATGAAGTGATAGCGAGTGGTGACATTCGCAACTATTTGCGCGAAGCGGAGCTCGTCCATTTTGGCCTTGGCTCGAATGATCAATCGTCCGCTATCTGGAATGATACGGGAGTCGGCAATGGCAAGAAATTCGACACCATTGCATGTAAGCATATCTTCTCCAATTCGATAGGTTGCACTTGAACTCAAGAAATGAAGAGAGTCTTGATCAGGGTGGGCTGAAATAAAGTTGGAGCTTGTGCGGTCATCGTTAAAATCAAGGGGCAGCCCTTCTTGGCCGCGGTTGGTCAGCAAATCAATTTCAGCTTCATCCATGTACCATCGGAATCGATCCATGAAGCAGATATACTGTTGGATTGGCAGTTCGATTCTTGTTTCACCAGAATTTGGAGAGAATACCCCGAGCCGTTCTTGGAAATCCAAATCACACGCCACATCATCTGTTCTGAAGGCTGTGATTTGCGATCGACTCCCGTTCAAGGAAAAGGTCGCTGATGGCGACTTCAAGTTTGATTTAAGGAAGTCAAACTCATCGGATGATAGCGAGGCATCCTTCAACTCAAACAAGACTCAGCCTGAAAAATCAAG
>CAXDQP010000266.1:0-3230 GCA_963991335.1 uncultured Flavobacteriales bacterium | reverse complement strand
CAACCTTCCCAAGGGCCGGGCAATGATTGTTCCTTTTGGAGGCAATCTCATCATGGGGGAACCGATGGTTTTCTCGGATGAAGACGTGGATCAAATCACTTCCCAAACGCAGAAGGCCATCGAGACCATGGCGCGACATTTGCGGGATTCCAATCGAATCTAACCACTCGTTTTGCCTTCGCATCGTCGGCTCGCTCCTCCCGTACTCTTCTGAATCGACTACATTTGACCGAAACTAACCCATCGACACATGTATGATTTCCGTTTTTTGAATCGACCCATGAATCTGTTCTTGTTGCTGCTAATGGGCCTTGTGGGAGGCTCCGTTTTTGGGCAATCTGCTGTTGTAACAGGTACCGTTCTTGATGCGGAATTTAAATATCCTTTGCCGAGTGCTTATGTCTCGATCAGCACCGTGGACGGTCTCATGACCTCAACGGATATGGACGGCCGTTTTTCGTTTGATGCGGTGCCCATCGGCCGCCATGTTGTTACGGTGAGCTTTATGGGCTATGAGTCCAGGACACTCGATGGAATTGTCGTCACCAGTGGTCGACCGGTTGTCCTCGAAGTGCAAATGAGCGAAAGTGTCGTTGCCATCGAAGCAGCGGAGGTGACGGCGACCCAATCTGGTGAAGTGATGAATGAAATGGCAACCGTGAGCGCACGCGCATTCACGGTGGAAGAAACCGACCGTTATGCTGGATCACGAGGCGATCCTGCCCGAATGGCCAGCAACTTTGCAGGTGTTCAGGGTGCCGACGACAGCCGAAACGACATTGTGGTAAGAGGGAATAGTCACAGTGGCGTTTTGTGGCGCATCGAGGGCGTTGACCTGCCCAACCCCAACCACTTTTCCGTGCCCGGCACAGGCGGTGGTCCGGTGGCCATCGTCAACAACAAGACCCTTGCGAATTCGGATTTCTTTACGGCGGCATTTCCCGCTGAATTTGGAAATAGCACCGCCGCTGTATTCGACTTGAAATTGCGCAACGGTAACCAGGACCATTGGCACGGTAGTGCTCAACTCGGATTTCTAGGCACAGAAGTTCTCGCGGAAGGGCCACTGAACCGCGACAAGCGCTCGAGCCTGTTGGTGAATTATCGGTATTCGACCGCATCCATTTTCTCTGCGGTGGGCATTGACATCGGCACCAGTGCCGTGCCCAAATACCAGGACGGAAGTTTCAAGCTGTTCACTCCAACCAAGGGTGGCGGTTCCTTGTCATTTTGGGGGATTGGCGGAAACAGCAGCGTTGACATTGTAATATCCGATCAGTTGGCGCCTGAGCGCAATATCTATGGAGACAACGACCGCGACCAATACTTCCGCACAGGCATGGGAATGGTGGGAGTGACTCAAACCCAACCGGTCAATAACAATATGTACATCAAATCCACACTGGCCGTGAGCCGCGACCGGCAGGACAGTGATCATGATTACGTTACGCGAGATTTGGTCCAAGATCTCTATCAAAATGTAGATACCAGTCCTTTGATGTCTTACGGTTTTGTCAAAGACCGGGTGTCGCTTGCCGTGCATGCCAATCGAAAGTTGACAGCCGAAAAAGGCACAGCGACCCTTCGCTTTGGGGTGAATGCCGATGCCATGATGTGGTCCTTCCAAGACAGCATGCGTTCCTTCATTTCGGTGCCAGATTCGATCGGTCCGGATTCATTGGGCGATTGGAACCGACGCTGGGATGCCGAGATGAACAGTGCTTTGATTCAACCCTTTGTTCAATTGAAGCGCCGTCCAAATGATGCGTTGACGTGGACGGCGGGGGTGCACGCGATGATGGACACGCGCAGCGGTGCAGCCTCATGGTTTGAGCCTCGGTTGGGCATGCAGTGGATTTCCAAAGGCGGAACCGTGTGGTCTGCAGGCTCGGGATTGCACAGCCAACTCCAATCTTCTTATCTCTACGCTTCGGCTACGAACACAACGTCGTCTGGACCGCTGAACATGCCCAATCAGAATTTGGGATTCACACGCAGTGTGCACAATGTCATCGGCATGACCCAACGATTGACCGATTTGTGGACTTTGAAATTAGAAGCCTATCACCAGCATTTGTTTGATATTCCGGTTGCTGACAGGAATACGGAATGGGGCCAAAACAATGGCAGCTATTCGTTGATCAACGCCGGAGGTGGATTCTCTCGTTTGTTCCCTGATACCCTGGTGAATGATGGCACTGGAAGAAACGTAGGAGTGGAGATGACCTTGAGTCGCGCCTTCCGAGAAGGATGGTTTGTGTTGCTCACTGCGAGCGTATTCGATGCCAAGTACAAAGGGGCAGATGATGAACCCCGAAATACAGACTTCAATGGGAAATACGCGTGGAATTTCTTAGCGAGCAAGGAGTGGCGCTTGTCTCAAACGTTTGCCCTTGTCACTGGCCTCAAGGCCACAATGGCTGGCGGCCGCTGGTACGGACCTGTTGACGAAGATGCCTCACAGGCGCAGCGTGAAATCATCTATGTGGATGCCGATCGCAATACCGAGCAGTTTGACGATTATTTCCGCTTGGATCTCAAAACAAACCTCACGTGGAACCGGCCCGAAACAACCCACGAGTTGGGCATTGATTTCGTGAACATTTTGAATACGGAGAACATCTTGAAGCTCACTTATGCTCCGGATGAAATGGACATCAACGACCCGAATTACAGCTCAGTGCGTGAAGAATACCAATTGGGCTTCCTGCCCATCTTTTTCTATCGGGTGGATTTCTGAGTTTGGACGAAAGCTCGGGTTATTGAGTGGCCCAGTTTACGTTGTCCGTTGTAGAATGGAATTAAGCCAACTGGGATTGGCTTTGGAAATGAAGAATGAGGCGGAGATATGCCAATAGGTCATGGAGTAGAATGCCAACAGGGAGAGTTCAAAAATGCGGAAATCCAACGCGTAAAAAGAAAACAAGGTCAAGGCGCAGAATAATGCCAATCCGCTGCCATTCCAAATGAGGGCGTCCCGCCAGAACATTCTCTTGGCATGTGCATTATTTCGAAACATACTTTTTCTAAAAAGAGGCAAAGCACCCCAGAAGGCAAAATGAAATAAAATGAATGCCTCCCAAGGGATTGATTGGTATGTGCTAAGTGCCATGACGATGGGAGCTCCTACGATCCAGGGTGATTGAATGACCGCATCTGCTAATTTCACCTGGGCGCGGGTCACTTGATGCAAAAGCAGAAGAGCAAGGAGCGCAGGCACACCGGAGAAT
>CAXDQP010000265.1:0-3266 GCA_963991335.1 uncultured Flavobacteriales bacterium | reverse complement strand
GTAGTTGAGAACGTAGTTGCAGGCCGCAGCTTCTTATCATCCTTCAACTTCAAACTCGTCACAGATACCATCACCGTCGGCATCAGCGATGCAGTTGCCATCGCAGTCGTAACCGGCTTCGGCGTACGTGCATGAGCCATCGTCGTCGGTAGTATCCGCGTCGAAGTTGCAGGCGGCGACATCGGAGCACCCTCCGATTTCAAACTCGTCACAGATGCCATCACCGTCGGTGTCAGCGAGGCAGTTGCCATCGCAGTCAAGGCTTTCTTCTGGGTATTCGCAAGCAGCGAACTCTTCTGGACCGTAACAGGCCTGAGCAAAATCAACCAATTCTCGAACTTCAACGGCCGGTGAGCCATTCACGAAGAACTGGACATACATGCTGCCAAAAAGATCACCATCGGTTGTGATTTGTGCCAAAAGGACGCGGTAGTCATCGCCTGCAAATCCATTGCTCTCGCCATTAAAAATGTACCAACCTCCTCCGATGTCATCATTGATGGCGAGGGTCTCTCCAGCCTCGAAATCGAGGTTCCATGGGTTGGATTCGGAGGTGATGGTATTGATGCTCCCTTCACCTGGTCCTGCAGCTTCAGTGAGCCCAATGGTCACATAACTGTCGAATGCTGTGCTCGGTAGGAACGCAAAAAGTGCCTGGTTTTGATCGGAGCCTAACGCACCGCCAAACGGACTTTGAAAAAGACTCCCAGAACTTCCAACTACGGTTGGGAACTCCGAATCTCCACTAACACTCGAGACGAAGTCATCATCGTTTTCGCACAAAGCGTAGATGCGGTATGTCGTGTATCCACTTAGATCTTCTGTTCCGACCATTCCTGAGTGCACGACATATGGCTCAATTTGCAAGCAGTATGCTGGACCTGCAAAGGGTTGATAATTGCAAGCCGATTCGTCTGCACAATTCAAATCCTCAGCATAGGCACAAAAGCCATTCTCATCTGTCGCGTCGGAGTTGTAATTCAATGCGAGTGCATCGGTGCATCCCGAGACTTCAAGTTCATCGCAAATTCCGTCGTTGTCCGCATCATTGAGGCAAGCACCAGCGCAATCGTAATTTGGTTCTGGATATTCGCAATCCAAGTCTGACCCGGGATAGGAAGGGGTTCCTGGACTGTAATTACACGCGGCTTCGTCGCCACAGCCGATGGGGCCGGACTCGGTGCAGTTGAATTGTTGTGCTAACACAAATGATTCTGAGCCATCCGCGGGCTGAATCATCGCATGGAAGGTTCCGTGCAAGCAGTCACTGCTGGTAAATTGAGCCACCAATACTTTCAAATCATCCCCAGATATACCATTGGTCGAGGTTTCAGGTGCTGACCACGCACCTCCCAAATCTGTGGTCATGATGATGTCCTCACCTGAAGTAGCTGACGGAGAAAACAGGTTGGTTACCCATTGCTGGTTGATGTCTTCTTCGGTCGTTATCGAAGCTTCTCCAAGCGTAGCATCGGGTTCATGTTCTATTCCGATGGTGACATAACTGTCGTATGTCAAGGAAGGGTAGAGGGCAATTCCCGCCAACGGGATGCCCGAAGCACTTGGACCGGACGCATAAATGCTATTGAAATAACTTCCTGGCGCGTAAATTTCTGTGGGGTTTTCAGAATTTCCGAAAACAGACAAAACCCGATCATCGGGATTGATGGTTTCGATGTAAAAGCGGTAGGTGGTGTGATCGGTAAGATCAACTTCATCCACCATTCCGTCATGTTCCGCTACGATATCAATGGACATTTGATAGTTTTGGGCGATCGCGGGAGTTGCTGCTCCGTAGAAAAACGCACAAATCCAGAATATCCTGGTTAGGCAAGTTTGGCTCATGTCAGACAATTTGGGACTCCTAATATAAGCTCTAGGAGCCGATTTTGCCCAATTCGTCGACAGAAATAATGATTATTTATTGTTTGATCCGAGTTTCGTCATGAATATCGAAGTCCACATCACATATTACGGATGGGTTCAATCCGTGGCGAAGTTGACGCGATACGGATTCGGAAATCTTGAGTTTTTGCCTCACAACAAGGCCCTAAGGACAGGTTCCACCGAAGTCTGTAAGTAACAAAAGAAGGTCGCCAACCGTGATGAGATTATCGCCGTTAATATCTGAAGAACAAGTGTTTACATTGTCATTAAAGAGGCAGCTTCCATCATCGAAAGTGGCCAGCAGTTCAAAGTTTAATGCACCTATGTAGGTGCAACCGGGGACCTCACAGCTGATAAACTCACACGAGCCATTGTCCAAGGTCGCCGCAGGGTCAAAATTGCATGCTGCCGCATACATGCATCCCACTACATCTTCAATGACCTCCACATCTGTGCTGCAGGTTCCCTCTGCGGAATGCGCTCCAAAGTTTGACCAGTCATCGGATTCAAGGACCACCCATTCGGAGTCTGTTTCATTGGTTCCGGCTGATGCAACCCAATCGCCGTCGTTTCCATCCAATACACTTGGCTTTCGGATCAATGTATGATTAGCGGTTGCGTTGTCTACGCCGGCTACAGACCAGCCACTGCCGGGATCTGCATTCCAATCTCCGATAATATCCAGCAAATCGAAATCGGTTGGCGTACCGTAAACCAACCCAAAACCATCGTCACCATTGGAAAGGCTGCTGTAGGTGAAATCTGCGTTGTTGAGCAATTCTAGCGCTGCTTGTGAGTGCACAACGCGGAATACGCTGCCCGGGGCGATGGTTGCTGTGGTTGGGAGCTCAACCCATGTCTCGTATGTCCCGGGAACGGCAGGTGCATTGACGGTGTGTGCGAGGGCATATCCTTCCAATGAAACTTCCGCTACACCGGGGTTGTAAATTTCCAAGTATTTGTTGTTGGAGCTGCCTTCGGCATATTCGCTAAAAAACAAAGAGCAGCTTGAAAGTGCATTGCCATCGCAATCCAAACCTGTTTCGGGGTAGAAGCAAGTTCCATCGTCGGTGTTCGCCGTCTCCAAATAATTACAAGCAATGGGATCGGTGCATCCATTGATTACCGCACCCGACCAAAACCAAGCGGTCTCTACCAAATCGGGGTGTGAAATGTACGGATTCGCATTGCCTTGTACCTCTTGGATTCGGTCATTACGTGTGGCTTCGAAAGCAGATACTGGATCTTCTAAGTGCCATGCGTAAAACATTTCCGGATTCCCCAAAGTCGATATTTCCCCGCCTTGGGTGGGATACATCGTATAGAAGTAGAACCTGTCTCTTATACACATCTGACGCTGCCGACGAGCGATCTAGTGT
>CAXDQP010000264.1:0-3278 GCA_963991335.1 uncultured Flavobacteriales bacterium | reverse complement strand
AGACGGTGCCAGCTACTCGAGGGTTGGTCAGACCTACTGGGAGAATTGCATTGGCCACGTGCTGCCCAACGTGGAACTTGCTGCGGGCTTGTGGACATTGCAATGCGAGGAAGATGCATTTGAGACGGCAACCGCAACCCAATTGGTACCTCCGCAGATCGATTCGCTGGGCGATTACGCCTATGCGATGGTGTCCAATCTGAATGAAATTGAGGTGGAAGAATACAGCGAAGGTGAGGTCACGAAATATTTCGTCAATCGAAATTGGACCTTGGAGCTGGACTTGCCCGATCGTTCGGCCGATCGTGACTTTTTTGTCATCAAACCCGTACCTGTAGAGGCGGAAAACGAAGAAGACTTTTGGGAAAACAGCACCTGGATCTCTTCTGAAATTGAAGACGACACCCGAATCAGTTATAACAGTTTGGCCGGAGGCCTCTTGATCGAGGACGTAAGCGACGGCAACTCTTTGAATGCCATGCGCCTTGAAGTGAACCAATTCGCCTCAGGAGATGACTTGGAATCCCTGCTGGTGCCTGCTCAACTCGAATTGGCGGCATTGAGCCCTGAACTGGCGGAATACTACCGAACTCTCGAACTGATTGACAACCCTTCAGGTGGACCCTTATTTACTGAGCCGCTGCTGGCTTACAGCAACATTAGTTCTGGATTTGGATGCTTTGGGCTTTACACGAGTTGTGTGATACCACTGCCGGGAGAATGAGTTGGGTGAATGGGTGGAAAAGCATCTACCGTTGCGCGTTCCGTATATTCGAAACATGAAAAATCTGCTAACGCTCGTTTTCGTGATGTTGAGCTTAGCGGCATCAGCACAATCCGAGGTCAATGGTTACAGCGACTTTGCTGATCGTCCGATGGGAACGGTTTCAAGCCGAATCATTCCACAAGGCATTGGGCAAATCGAGGCCGGAGGCTATGCACAATGGTTGACAAGTGGTGACGATCCCGTTCCAGAATTCAGTTATGCTGTGCCCATTGGGTTGATTCGTTACGGTTGGAAAAAACGTGTCGAACTTCGCGCTGGAGCGCAATGGGCACAGAGTCTAGGAGCGCTTCAACAGGCGCGATTCGGAGTAAAATGGAACGCGTTGCCTCAGAAGAACGGCTTGGGCATCAGTGTCAATGCTGAATTTGAGACATCCGCGAGCCAAGGGCTTTCCGTGGGCAAAGAAATCCCGATGGATCTCCGCATTTGTGCGGACTGGAACTCCTTTGAACGGTGGAGTGCACGAAGCAATGTGCAACTGTATGCGGGAAGATTGAGGTTTTCAGCTGCAGCTATGTGCAGGGCAGGTCGTCAGGGATGGTCAATGATGGCGGAAACGCAATGGGACGCCGTTCAAGGCTGGAATTTCCATGCTGGCGCTTATCTTGCCGTCAACGACAACAGCCGTTTTGACTTCACCTATTTCCGCCAATCTCAAATTGAAGGCATTGATGCCGCATTAAACTCCTCATTGTATCAATTGCGCTTTGGATACAGCCGACGGGTTTTTGCCCCCGAGCGCAATTAATCTGCAGAGTAAGGAAACCACACGCAATGAAAAATGCACCACCGAAAACAACTCTCCTTGGTTCTGATTGGTGCTGCATTTTTGACCACAGGAATCGCCTTCAAGCTCAATCATCTGATGGGGGCTGTGCTGTTGTCAAATGCCGGATTTGTGTTGCTCGTCGGAGGACTGCTCTATTTGACGGTCGTGCTTTTGCGCAATCGGTGATTATCCGGTGATTATCAAGTCGACTTGAAACATCGCCGGTGTTGCGCTGTTTTCACAGCATGCTCCCCTTTGATCCCAAAAACTTGAAGAATGAGGCGCCAGGTGAGCTGGATACAGAACCCGTGGACCGCATTGTAGAAATGGCGTGGGAAGACCGCACACCCTTCGAGGCCATTGAGATGCAATACGGCATCAAAGAAAATCAGGTAAGAGCCATCATGCGGAAACACATGAAACGCAGCTCCTTTCAGATGTGGCGGAAAAGAGTCAAGGGCCGAACCACCAAGCACGGGTCGACTCGGACAGAAGGCATCAAGCGATTCAAAAGCCAGAACCAAAAAGGCTAAAAAAATCCCCCTCACGCAAGAGGCATGAGAGGGATGTCAAATTCGTGGTATGTGCTTCCTAGAAACCGTAGCTTACAGAAAGTTGAATATTCGGAAGCATGGACCAAGCCAAATTATCTCGAATATCATCTATTTCGTCCACCCGATCTTCTGGATGTTCAGCACCCTCCTCCGGATCACCGGTGTATTGAATGTTGGCGCCACCTGTGGAAAGCACTCCTAAGTCCACGCCAAACTGGAGGCCCTTATCCGGCTTGGAACCGTAATTTACTCCAAAATACATCACTGGATTTTCCGTATAATTGACGCTGTAAGAAGCGTACTCGTCCTCACCTACATGCATTGGATTATTGGCCGTCAAATTGTTCTCAATTTGTCCAGATGCCAATCCCAAATTGAATCCAATATTTTGATTGGTAAACGGCCGATGTCTCCAAAATACTCCCAACCATGATGCCGTTCCTGTAACGGCGAAACCACCTGCTGTTGTAAAATCCGGTAAAAATGCTTCTGGAACATCCCCTTCCGGTAAAAAACCAAACCCAGCACTGATCGAATTCTTAGCATCGATATTGTAGGTAAGGTTCAAACCAGGGCCAAATGGGCTTATCGCCACACCCGCAGAGTATTCCGCAAACTCCTTCGCACCGTCATCTTGGGCTTGTGCGATTGAACTTGTTGCAACGAACATTGCCGTCGCAGCTAAAATGTTGAATAACCTTCTCATAAAAGAAAAATAATTAAGTGAATAAGGCAGCAAGAAACTAAAAAATTGAAACTAATCTAGCCACCTGAATGTCAATTTATCGTCATCAATTTTGTGAATTCATTTAGGCTGTAACCGCTCTGCAAAAGATTGAGCAAAAAAAGTTGGAGCAATTCAACCGTTCACCCTAATTTCGCGGACCTATTGGCCCCGTAGTTCAACTGGATAGAATATCAGATTTCGGCTCTGATGGTTGGAGGTTCGAACCCTCCCGGGGTCACAAAGAAGCCTGTAAGTCATTGATTTACAGGCTTTTTTCTTTTATGTCACCCAAATTGCCCCCACTTTACCTACAATACTGCGATCCATTCGCTAACTTAGATTTACCAATGCCCCAAAAATTAACTACCTAAAAGCGCTTGTTGACGCAATGCCCTTTTGCCCCTACTCCTGGCACTTATTTTGATTCGTATTGTTTGTAAT
>CAXDQP010000263.1:0-3295 GCA_963991335.1 uncultured Flavobacteriales bacterium | reverse complement strand
GCGACGACAACTTCGTAAGCTTCGACTTCGACATCCCCCACACAGATACCATGCTCGTCTCGGTGCGTCATACCAATGATTCGGCTTGGCACAACGGTAGCCAAAATTCGTGGGCTTGTCTGGTTGAGGACTACCTCTTTTGGGAAGAAACGGAGGTGATTCCAGGAACTGTACAGGCAGGCTGGACTTTGGGAGGCACTGTCGGCGTTGATGTGAGTGAGCCGGATGAGCCTGAGTGCAACCTGCAATACGATGGTGATGGTGACGGAACCGTCACGGTGGTGGATGTATTGGGTCTGCTCAGTGAATTTGGACAGTCGTGCGAAGATCCCTCATACACGGTTGAAGGAAGGTGGTTGTGGTCATTCAGCGACGATGTGGCAGATGCCAATACGATGTATGAGTATTTAAATGGACTCAGGTACACGTTTTATTGTGATCAATCAGAATGCAATGAAGATTACTGGAATGCGCTGGATATAACAGATGCAATCCCCAACCCCGTCCCGTATTCACTCGATGGCGATACGCTAACAATTAATGGGACAGCAATTGCAGTCACATTCGAATGTGTGGAGGGTGTCATTTTTTGGCCTGGCTTGAATATTTGGAGATTGGGTTCTGATTGCGCGGAATAGATGCCAAAAAAATGAATAGAAACGCGAGGTGTGCACGTCAGATTCTACTTCTAAACTTGCTCGCTATTTGCCTCTGTGCAGGACAGGCATTTCAAACCACCAGTGCACATGCTCAGGAGTGGGGTCAGACCTATGGTGATGGGGTGATCAACGAGGGCCGCTCGATGCAGGTTACGTCAGATGGGGGCTTCATTCTTCTTGGATTCACTTATGCACAAGACAATTTCAGTGCCGATGTATTGCTCATCAAGACGGATGAATTCGGGACAGAAGAATGGAGCCAAACCTATGACGATTTCATCAACAACAACGTGTATGACAATACGGATGACTCGGGGTATTGCGTCCAGGAAACATCAGACGGCGGGTTCATCATTGCCGGAACGACCTCCGATGAAGGGGATGACAGTGAGGACGGTGCATTGGATATTCTCCTGCTAAAAACCGGCCCAAGCGGGGAGACAGAGTGGACCAAGGTCTATGGTTACCCCAGAAATGATGCGGCATGGGCGGTATGTCAAACATCGGATGGCGGGTATGCAATCGCGGGTTATACGGTGACGAGTCCGTGGGACGTAGAGGGACATTTCAAAGAATTGTACCTGATCAAAACCGATGGAAACGGGATTGAGGAATGGTCGCAAATTTTCGGAACCGAAGACATGACCACAGTAGGTTTTGCATTGGAACAAACGACTGACGGTGGATTCATTATCGGAGGCCGAAAGGGCCCCGGGAGGAAAATTCAAAACAACACAAGTTCGGATGTCTACCTGATCAAAACCGATGCAAGTGGCGCTGAGCTTTGGAGCCAAACGTTTGGCGGGGATTACTTTGATGCGGGGTATTCCCTGCAACAAACAGCAGATGGAGGCTTCATCTTGTCTGGCTTTAAAAGTGATTCGGACTCAAATTATGCCGATCACGACATTTACTTGGTCAAAACGGACGAAAATGGCACCGAAGAATGGAGCCAAACCTTTGGCGATCCCGATACCCGAGAAAAAGGGCATTCTGTTCAACAGACCTCGGATGGAGGATACATCATTGGAGGCACCCAATCGCATTGGCCCCCAAGCCTTGGAGACGGCGATATGATCTTAATCAAAACGACAGAATCCGGCACCGAAGAATGGACTCAAACCTTCGGAAGTGACGAGGGGTATGATGATTCGGGGTACGCTGTTCGACAAACCACGGACGGATGCTATGTGCTTCTCGGGCGAACCTCAGAGGGTGAACAGTCCTTGGTTTACCTCGTCAAAACTTGCGGTGAAACCAGTGCAACGGCCGAACTTCCCGCTCGGACCAAAAAGTTGGACCACATCATTGACCTTCGGGGCAGAAAGGTCGAACCAACGATGGATCAAATTCTACTTTTCATCTACGAGGACGGTACGGTGGAGAAGCGTTGGATGAGCGACCAGTGAGCGACCAGTCAGCGAATGACGATTGTTGCCATTCGCCTGTTCGGTTTTGAATTTATTCGACCGTTGTGATCAGGTCTGTTTTAGGCTTTCGAACCTTTTTAAGCTTGACCAACCAGTCATTTTCTGCATCGCGGTAACCCAATGGAAGCAAAACACAGCTTTTGAGTCCTTTCGCTCTCAGCCCAAGGATTTCATCCACTGCACTGGCCTTGAAACCCTCCATGGGAGTGGCGTCAACTTCTTCGAAAGCTGCGGCTACAATCGCTTGTCCAAAAGCGATGTAAGCTTGTTTTACGGCGTGATTGAAATTGATTTCGGGATCGCGTTGGGGGTAGCTTTTCAAGAGCATTTGTCTATAGTTCTCCCAGCCCTCATTTTTCATCCCTCTCACCTCATTTACGAGGTCAAACATCCCATTGATGCGGTCTTCGGTATAATTGTCCCAGGCAGCGAAGACCAGAAGGTGGGAGCAATCAGATACAACGGACTGGCCCCATGCAATGGGTTTGATTTGATCTTTGATTTCTTGGTTGGTGATCACAATGACCTCAAAGGGTTGCAATCCACTTGATGTAGGAGCCAGGGAAATGGCCTCGATGATGTTGTCAATCTTCCCTTGAGGAACGACTTGGCGGTTCATTGCTTTTGTCGCATACCGCCAATTCAGCTTGTTGATCAATTCCATGGATCAGTTGAATTTTTCAAGCTTGGTTTTTACTGCGAGTTTACCGAGTTCGTTGGAAGCCAATGGGCTAGCTCCAGTGATGAGGCCTCGGTCGGCGCATACTGTCTTGTCCATCTTGGAATTCATCAAATTCACGCCGAGGCTTTTTAATTTCTCACTCACTCCGAAGGTCATTTTACCGGGCAGGTAGCCGAACATAGGTGTCTGATTGTCCACCGAATCGGGGAAAACAGCCATGTTGTATCCCTCATATAGAAATTCCTGATTGTCCAAGGTGGTGGATAATAAGGCTCCAGGTCCGTGACAAAGAGTGATTGTGAACACCTCTTTTTCATGTGCCCACCTCAGGATTTTCGCCACATTTTTGTCCTCGGGAATGCCGATCATCGCTCCGTGTCCACCTGGCACAAATACAGCGGCATATGCGTCTGAATGATCGAAAGAAGTCGCGATGAAGTCCGTGAGTTTGATCGGGTTTTCAAAGCGTTTTTGGTATTCGTTGTAGATGCCTTTGACATGCTCATCTTTGTCCGGAAAGGCCC
>CAXDQP010000262.1:0-3304 GCA_963991335.1 uncultured Flavobacteriales bacterium | reverse complement strand
AGCCCGATGGCAAACCAGCTGCTTCGCCGCATGAGCAGTAATCGCAACTTCCATCATCTTCTGTTGCATCTTCCTCGTAATTGCAAGCCGCAAGATCCGTACAACCCGATTGCTCGAGATCATCGCAAATGCCATTGCCGTTGCTATCTGAAGTGCACGAACCTCCGCAGTCGCCCAATGCATCCAATTCGTTTCCGTCGCAATCACATGCGCCGTCCGCAATGCCATCACCGCCGCAAATACCGCACACATCTTCCTCTAAACAAGAACCGTCATCCTCAGTCGCTGATGAATCATAATTGCAGGCTGCAGGATTGGTGCATCCCATGATGTCCTGAACATCACCTGAAGTAAAGGTTCCAACACCATTGAATCCGAATGTCAAATAAATGGAATTCGATCCAAGTCCATTCTCAAAGACCTGGACGTTCACAACCCCTGAAATTGTTCCTTCTGTGGTAAGCTGAGCCATCAGAACACGATTGTTCTCAGCATCAGGGTAACCATTTGAACTGCCATTGAGTACGTACCAAGCTCCACCGGTCTCATCGTCAATAATAACGTCCGCTCCATCGAGCTCACCTCCTTGTTGGAAACAAGCCACCCAAGGTTGATTATCACTTTCAATCGAACTAACTGCACTCTCACTGCCTGTGGGCTGACTGTCGATACCAATCGTCGCCCAACTGTCCGCTTCCGCACTTGGAACCGCCGCGAAGATTAGCGGATTAATTCCTGAGCCCAGAGTGGAGCCGAATGCATCATTGTACAAACCAGTCGTACTTTGAAGAGCAAGAGGGAAATTTGAATTCCCATAGACGGAACTCAAGAAATCATCCTCATTCATCATTTGAATGTAAAGACGGTAGGTAGTTGTATTCTCAACGACCTCAATCGCATGTTCCTCAACAACAAGCGCATATTGTGCATTGGTCTCAGACATTATAAAAAACGTCAGCGCAAACAAAGCTGTGTAAAACTTATGCATCAGGAAAAAAATTTGGTTAGTCCTAATATACGTAAAATTTTACCAATGATATTTTTCGAATATGCAAACGTCAGTGTGCGCACAATTCTCGCACAATAGCTGATTGTTTTTTTAGCAGTAAAATAGCAGAACCTCGATGAAATCGAAGGACCAGTCGGTCCCATTCGAATCGATGCTTTAATTCCTAAATTTGCACGAACAAAACTGAAGCCCAATGACTGTAACGCAACTCGAGCCGGAAAGCCTGTGGAATTTTTTTGATCGCTTGAATGCCATACCCCGTCCTTCGAAAAAAGAAGAAAAGGTTCGTTCTTGGGTCATCCGACTTGGTCAGGATTGGGGCTTTAAAACCCAGGTCGATGACGTTGGCAATGTGCTCATTCAAAAGCCTGCAACCAAAGGAATGGAAAACCGCACGGCGATTGTCATGCAGAGCCATCTTGACATGGTCTGTCAAAAAAACGCAGACACGAATTTTGACTTTGACAACGATGGAATACGAATGCGCGTTGATGGCGATTGGGTCCGAGCGGAGGGCACTACTTTGGGCGCGGACAATGGCATCGGGGTAGCGACAATTCTGGCAATTTTAGACTCCACCGATATCCCACATCCAGCGATTGACGCTCTTTTCACCATAGATGAAGAGACTGGAATGACGGGAGCTTTGGGTTTGCAAGGAGGCTTCCTCGAAGGAAAAATCCTATTGAACCTGGATACGGAAGACGATGATGAAATTTCCATTGGCTGTGCAGGGGGCGTTGAAGTTACTTCTATACTGCACTTTGAAGAAGCAGACCCAGTAGAAGGTTTGCAGACAATGCAAGTGGCCTTACAGGGTGGCTCGGGAGGGCATTCAGGCATGGACATTCACAAAGGCATCGCCAATGCCAACAAATTGATGAATCGACTCCTTTTGGTAGCTTATGATGCCGTCGACTACCGCGTCGAAAAGCTTGAAGGTGGTGGATTAAGAAATGCAATTCCGAGAGAATCGCACTGCACGGTTATTATGGATGCGAGCGATTGCGAAGTTTTCGCAAAAATCTGCCAAGAAGAGTTTGAAAAAATTGCGGTAGAGTACAGAACTACCGACCCCAGCCTCGCGTGGTCCTGCAGTCCAGCAGGTGATGCTCACAACCCTGTTTTGCCCGAAGATTTGCAAGAATCCCTTTTCCTCGCCATTCAGGCGTGTCCGGTTGGCATTCATCGAATGAGCCCAGATATTTCAAATTTGGTCCAGACTTCAAATAACCTTGCGCGTGTGGAGGTGAGGGATGGAAACATTTCCCTTCAATGCCTTTGCCGGAGCTCCGTCGACTCTGAAAAGGATGATCATGCCCGAAGCATCGCCGCGGCATTCGCGTTGGCAGGACTTGAAACCGATTACAGTGGTCAATACCCCGGGTGGACACCCAATCCTAGCAGCGCCATCGTAGCCACCATGAAGGATCTTTACGAAGAAAAATATGGCGAGGCGCCTCGGGTTCTGGCCTGCCATGCTGGACTAGAATGTGGCATCCTCGGCACCAATTATCCCGAAATGGACATGGTCAGCTTCGGTCCCAACATCCGTGGCGCGCACAGCCCCGATGAATGCGTTCAAATCAGCTCGGTTCAGAAATTCTGGGACTTCCTTATGGACGCCCTTCTGCGGATTCCCGAAGCAAAATGAGTGATACATCCGAGCGGCCACTCATCCTCGTCACCAATGACGATGGCATTGAAGCGAATGGCATTCGGCACCTTGCTGCGTGCATGCTGCCCCTTGGTCGTGTCGTCGTCGTTGCACCGGATCGCGCCCAGAGTGGCATGGGTCATGCCGTTACGATCAATGATGTTTTGACCATGGAAAAACGATCGTTTGCATTGGAAGGGGTCGAACAGGCATGGCAAACTTCGGGAACGCCGGTGGATTGTGTCAAGCTCGCCATTTATGAAATCCTTGGGAAAAAGCCGGACCTATTGGTCAGTGGAGTGAACCATGGAAGCAATGCCTCCATCAACGTTATTTACAGCGGTACCATGTCCGCAGCGGTTGAAGGAGCGGTAGAAGGAATCCCATCCATCGGATTCAGCCTTCTCGACCACAGCGCCAACGCCGACTTTTCAGCCACAACGCCCTTCATTTCGCGCATCGCCGAGCAAGTCCTTGAAAAAGGGTTACCCATCGGCACATGCCTCAATGTCAACTTCCCAAAGCTGGAGGCTGAATCGATCAAGGGTATGAAGGTTTGCCGACAAAGCGAAGGGAATTTAGATGACGCCTTCGACAAGCGAACGAGACCAAGAGGCTCCACCTACTACTGGATGACC
>CAXDQP010000261.1:0-3307 GCA_963991335.1 uncultured Flavobacteriales bacterium | reverse complement strand
CTCCATTCGGGAGAGCCAGCCAATCCAATGCCAATGTCCTTTAAAACAATGGAAACTTTTCAACTTACCTGTCACGGAAAGATTTGGAAGCTCGATACGCCACAAGTTCTGGGAATTGTGAATTGCACGCCCGATTCATTCTTTTCTGGGAATCGATTTTCAGCAACCGACGTAGCTGTAACGCAAGGCTTAAAAATGTTGGAATCCGGCGCCCATGCCTTGGATATAGGTGGCCAATCTACCCGCCCGAACGCCGCGGAAGTAAGCGCTACTGAAGAATGGAACCGCATCGAATTTGTCATTGCAGGCATCCTAAAGGAACGGCCCCAAGCTATTCTGTCCGTGGACACCTTTCACGGCGAAGTTGCCGCGCGCGCCCTGGATTCGGGTGCTTTTATGATCAATGATGTCTTTGCGGGGACCAAGGATAAAAATCTTGTAGACATTGTCAGTGCACGGCGGGCGCCTCTGGTGATCATGCACATGCAAGGAACACCCGAAACCATGCAAGTGAACCCTCGCTATTCCAATGCGAGCGAAGACATCTGTGCTTGGTTGCTACAACGGAGCATTGCCCTGAAAAAACAAGGCATAGACCAATTGGTGGTAGACCCCGGCTTTGGTTTTGGCAAAACAACCAAACACAACTTTCAAATCTTGAAGTCGCTAAAGGCATTCCAAGTCGTCGGGCTCCCCCTGCTCGCCGGAGTTAGCCGAAAATCAATGATTTGGAAAACACTTCAGTCTTCGCCTGAGGCTGCCTTAAATGGAACCACCGCCCTTCATGCTTGGGCTTTGGAGGGCGGTGCAAACATTTTACGCGTTCACGACGTCAAAGAAGCCCTTGAAACCGTCGCACTGCACAACGAAATGCGCAACGCCTGATCAGTGTTGGATAAGGACTCGCGCAGAAGTACCGCTTCCGTCCTGCAAAACATACATGCCATTTGGCAATTCGGCCACGCTCAAATGCAGCCCGGAAGCGCCCGGTAAGTCTGTCCATGCTTTGCAACGTTTGCCTGTCAAGTCGTGAAGTAAATGGTTGCCTTCCCATCCGTCGACGCGAATCGTCTCATTCGCTGGATTCGGAAAAACTTGCAACGTTTCCATCGGGTCCGCATTTTGCACGGCGCTGACTGTTCCGGGGGCGATGGAAGCCGACGGCTGCACCATGAAAAAGTGCGTCATGGAACTCACCGCAACATTGCCACTTGGGAAATATGGATAATTGCTCCAAGTACCGTCAAACACCGGCGTATCCGTCGAAGGATTGGTATCGAAATAACCGACCAATTCAAGCGTGCCTGAAGAAGCGTCGGACACATCCAAAATGCGCAATCCACTCAAATAATTCGACTGGTACATTTTATCACCAATGATGTACATATTGTGGTCAATGGCTTCTACGTCCGCTTCATAAAATCCAACAATGAAGGGGTTGTCCAAATCCGCAATATCCATGATGTAGGTCCGGGTATTGTTCCCATAATTTTGCTCGTCGAGTTCATCATTGAAGTAGCAATAGCGGTGATTGACTCCTACATAGCCTTGGTGCGTATAGCCAGATTGGACATAAGTCAAAGATGAAACCAACGAAACATCTTCTTTGTCTTCTGCATCGACAATGGCAATGCCCCCATATCCATTGAAGCAAATGACCATTTCTCGTCCATAGTAATCTGCATCAGGTCCGGTGTAAACAATTGGGTGAACGTCATGCGAGTATGCGCCATCATACGATCCGACCAGCACAGGATTCAATGGCTCTGTCAAATCGAGGATATGGAGACCGCCAGAAAAGGTGCTCGTGCCAATCGGATAGGCGTAGCCCGTTTCTTCATTGATCATAATGTTGTGCGCATTGCCAAACCCCCCGTAATAACCATCGGGCTCGATTTGTGTTACTTCGTCCAAAGGAAGGGTTAAGAGTGAATTGAGATCAACAATTTGCAAACCGTGGCTGCCGGCCTCCGAAACAATGTATGCGTGGTTTTCATAGACCTTGATGTCGCGCCACAAACTCGACGACGATGCCGTGGTCAAATCTGCAATAAACTTCATGTCCGTTGGATCGGTGACATCGATGAATGATGTGCCACTTGAACGGCCATAAAGTGCGATTTCTCGCCCTGAAACAGGGTCCGTCCATCCCCAGCAATCATTGCCATTGTCACCGCCTCCAACTTCTGCAATGGGCGCCACATCGAGCAGCTCGACATTCAGACAAGGGTACCCACCTGAGTTCACAGATGGTCCCTGAGGCGCCAGCGTGACATCATAGAAGAAATAATAATAGTTGAACTCATTATCTCCTTGAATGCTGGTCCCCGTAATGGCTCCGTAATCGCCAAGGGAGTAAGGATAATTGAGGTCGCTATTGAGATCATCACGCCAGAGTTGCGGATTGTTGGATAGCGATCCGAAGCCGTAAGAGCCGGGGCCCAAGTCCCAATTGAATTCGACAATGCTCTCCCCATCGGGTAAGTCAAAAACTTCAAATGTCAAAGGATCGCCTTCGGCGGATAGAATTGCGAGGGTTCTTGGCCCCGGACCGTTTGCGAAAACCTTTGCTGACACCAATGTCACAGGCTCGTTGATTTCAATGATGTTGAAATAGGCGCTGTTGTCATGAAACTGCCCTTCCTGCGTGGCAGACTCTCCTCCCGTTGCTGGGTCACCTTCACCACCCGAGAGTTCGCATGGAAAGGGGTTTTGAGCGAAACCGATTAGAGGCAATGCAAAACTTAAGGCACAAATTAGGGGCTTCAATTTCATGAGAATACAGTTTCGGTTTCGAAGAATCAACAACTGGAAAGGCAAATGGTTGCTTCTGACGCGCTATTTCTTCACGTAATCATTGTTTTCTGGAAGCAATGCATAATTCGAACTGTAACGCAACATTTGGGAGGCGAAGTCATCCGGGTAACTTACTTGAACTTCCCCAATCTTGCCGTCTTCCAGATAAACCGCTTGCATCTCCGGATTGATAAATCCCCCGTAAGGGGCAATTCCAAGTGAAGCAGAGCGATCCAAAACTTCTTGGTGGATCGATTGATCGACTTGAACACCGTAGCCTTCGACCAATGCTTTTGCTGCATCGTAGTCGCCTTGCGATTTGATGCGCTGTACTTCCATCAGCAACTCACCAAATAACGCACGCAATCCCGAATAGTCCTTCACGTCGAGGAAGGTCTTTCCGTCGCTGGTGACTTTTTCGATGATTCCTTTGGCCTCTCCCTTCTCGAAACACCATTTGCTGATCCAAGCTCTGTTGAGCATGTGCGCGTCTTCAATGTTGGCACCCAAT
>CAXDQP010000260.1:0-3308 GCA_963991335.1 uncultured Flavobacteriales bacterium | reverse complement strand
TAAAAAGCATCTTATTCGGCATTCCCAGTGTCTTTAGTTAAGATAGCGTCGGCATCCCATTCAATGCTGTCGTTCAAAGCGATTCGTTCAATTTTCTGAATGGAACAATGTTGATCAAGGGGATGATTGACATGGCGTCGTCCCACAGATTGGCAATAGTCTTGAAATTTGAAGTCGCCTCCAATTACGCTGGAACTGAACTGTACCCTGCCATTTGGCAAGTTCATCGCGTCTGACAGAATGAGGCCATGCAAACTCGATGACAATACTTTTCGCACATTTGAGAGTTCGTCGAGCATTTTGCTGGTCGATTGTCGGATGTCGATGATCTTCATGCCTAATTCGCTGAGTCGCTTAATTACTGGCAAATCGTAGTCCACCCAATGTGGAATTACCCCGTATTCATGAGTGATTGAGTTAGTCGGAAATTTGTGCATGGACCGCATCAACAGTGCGGGGTCGCCGAATGGGACATTGGGGACATTATGGCACTTGCGGAGCTCTTTTAAAGTAAGTGGACCCCTGACTGCGTAAACTTTCATTTTGCCTCTGGAAAACCCCACAGCACCAGGCGCTATGCACCCCGCACCCCAGACGGAGTCACCAGGCATCGCGTGTGACATAACACTACCAACCACGAGTGTTTTCCCAGCAACCAAAGGATCCGAGCATACTGCAGGGACAACTTTTGAATAATGTGCTACAATTTCTGCTGAGATGTGATCACCCCAGTTCCCGAACCCTCGTTGAAAATTATGGCTCTCAAAGACCTCGACACAACCCCCTTTTACCCTTCGTTTGGGCAAGTTCAGCCGTGCTCGTAATTCTCGACGTGAAATCATTACTTAATCTTCCGCACCCTTAGCGCCTTTGGTGTGACCTCAAGGTACTCATCATCGCCAATCCATTCCATGTATTCTTCCAAAGAAAGTTTTCGGGGGGGAGCGATGCGAAGGCTTTTATCTGCGCCAGACGAGCGCATGTTGTTGAGCTGCTTTCCGCGGACGAGGTTCAGCTCCATGTCGTTGTCGCGTGAGCTTTCGCCGATGACCTGTCCTGCGTAGATGTCCTGACCTGAATCGATGAAGAAGGTTCCGCGGTCTTGTAGGCGGTCAATTTCGAAGGCACGGGATTGGCCTGCTTCTTTGCTGACCAAAGAGCCGAGGGAGCGCGAAGTGAGTTCGCCCGCAAAGGGCTCGTAGCCGTCAAACCGGTGGGTCATCACCGCTTCTCCAGATGTCGCGGTCAAGACTTGGTTTCGCAACCCGATGAGCCCGCGAGATGGAATGCGGTACTCCATGTGCTGCAATTCGCCTTTGGCCTCCATGACTTGAAGCATTCCCTTGCGCTTCATCACCAGTTCCGTTGCCTTGCTTGCTACTTCGCTGGGCACATCGATGACGAGGTGCTCAAACGGCTCATGCTTGACGCCGTCAACCTCTTTGAATAGCACTTGCGGTTTTCCAATTTGCATTTCATAGCCTTCCCGTCGCATGGTCTCGATTAACACGGATAAATGCAGAATGCCACGTCCAAAAACGATCCACTTGTCCTCGCTATCGGTGGGCTCCACGCGAAGCGCCAAGTTCTTCTGCAATTCGGCGTCCAGGCGTTCGCGGATGTGCCGGCTGGTCAATAAATCTCCGTCACGGCCGAGGAACGGCGAGGTGTTGATTGTGAAGAGCAATGACATCGTCGGTTCGTCTACAGCGATTCGCTCCATGACTTCAGGATTCTCGAAATCGCTGATGGTGTCGCCGATCTCGAAGCCGTCCATTCCAGTAATGGCACAAAGGTCACCGCTTCGAACGTGGTTCACCTTTTCCTTGCCCAAGCCTTCAAAAACAAACAACTCTTTGGCCCGCGCTTTGCGGTTTCCATTTGCGGTGCACAGGGCATAATCTTGGTTCGCATGGAGGTCTCCACGGAACAAGCGTCCGATGGCGATACGTCCCGTATACTTGGAATAGTCCAGTGACGTGATCTGCAGCAATGGTGTTCCTTCTCGGTATGGCGCTTCCGGCACATGCTCGAGAATCACATCCAACAAATGCGTGATGTCGGTGGTGGGCTTTTCCCAATCGGGACCCATCCAGCCCATTTTGGCCGATCCGTAAACTGTTGGAAAGTCCAACTGCTCTTCCGTTGCGTCCAAGGTGAACATCAAGTCGAACACCTGCTCTTGAGCGATGTCGGGCGTGCAATTCTCTTTGTCGACCTTATTGACTACCACGATAGGTTTCAAACCAAGCTCGATGGCCTTTCCCAGAACAAATCGTGTTTGGGGCATCGGTCCTTCGAAAGCGTCGACCACCAACAAAACTGCGTCTGCCATCTTCAAGACACGCTCCACTTCGCCACCAAAATCGGCGTGACCGGGAGTATCGAGGATGTTTATTTTGACTCCTTTCCAAGTAGCCGAAACATTTTTGGATAAAATCGTGATGCCGCGTTCGCGTTCGAGATCGTTGTTGTCAAGGATCAGTTGTCCGGTCTCTTTCCGTGTGTCAACTGCTTGACACTGATGGATGATGTTGTCTACCAGGGTTGTTTTTCCGTGGTCAACGTGTGCGATAATGGCAATGTTTCGGATGCCGTTCATGGGGGTCGTGCGAAGGGATAAACGTTTCGCCGCGCGAAGAACGTGTAGATAATTGCAGATTACTACAAATCCTTTGCTATTTTTGTCGTCCGCTTGCCCGGATGGCGGAACTGGTAGACGCGCACGACTCAAACTCGTGTTCCGCAAGGAGTGTGGGTTCGATTCCCACTCCGGGTACAAAAGCTGCAAAGCAGCAGCGAGAAAAGCACTTCCCTCGGGAGGTGCTTTTTGCTTTATCACCGCCAACGAGGAATGCCTTGGAATCGACAAGAGTCAACTGTTTGGCCTAGTTTTGACAAAAAATAGCCGGAATGAAAAACGTATCTCTCCTTTGCGCGGTTGCACTTCTATCATCGACGCTTAACGCTCAGTTGCAATTGTTTACTCCTGAATCGGGCGAGTTTTTCACCCAAGGTGTTGGGGAGTATTTGACGATTCCTGAGGACGTGGGAACCATAGGGCAAACCTGGGATTTTTCGGGCACAACCACTTTGCAGTCAGCATCTGCCAGCTTTGTTAGTGTGGAAAGCACGGGTTTCGGTAAGTCGTTTGCAAATTCAGAGATTGCCGTTGAGGCTGGAAATACGAACACCTATTATTCGTATGATGGCGCATATCAATACTACGGAGGAGTGGAGAACCAACTGATTGTTGCCTACACCTGTCTCTTATACACATCTCCGAGCCCACGAGACCAGAGAGGATC
>CAXDQP010000259.1:0-3321 GCA_963991335.1 uncultured Flavobacteriales bacterium | reverse complement strand
GCTCGTCGGCAGCGTCAGATGTGTATATGAGACAGTCCTTACCCAGGAGGACCTGTATTGGATCGTTTGGCTCGTGAAGGCGATTCGAAACGTTTCCAGTTTTCACGGCCGAGAGTCGCTGGATTGGATATGAGCTTCAGTGGATTGAAGACCCAAATCTGGCAGTTCTTGCAACAAGGACAACAACAGGATCCCCATTTTGTGCGTTCGAACAAGCATGATATTGCAGCGAGTGTCCAAGCAGCAATCTTAGGCATTCTCATGGATAAGCTTCAAAGAGCCGTGGATGAGACAGGTATTCAAGAGGTTGCGATTGCCGGAGGAGTATCCGCAAATTCAGGCCTCAGGAAGCTACTACGCTCAAAAGAAGAGGAAAGCGGATGGAGAGTCCACATCCCTCCGTTTGAGTTTTGCACTGATAATGCGGCAATGATTGCGATGGCGGGCTCCAAGTTGCACGAGACAGGGAAATCCTTTCCGTTGAATATCGAGCCCAAACCTCGATTGCGGTTTTCCAAAGGTTAACCCGCCTTTCTTTTTTCCAGCTCGCTCCATTCGGGTTCGAGGCTCCAAAGTGGCAGTCGAATGAGCGCTGTGACTCCCGAGTCAAATGGATGGCTGGGTGGCCTCTCCATCATTTTGAAGACCCCCGGGTGATGCAGAAGACTGAGTCGCTCATGAACAATAGCTGTTCCTCGTGAACGATGCCGTGTAGAACCGCTCTTGTCGCTTGAATTCTGGATGCCTATCCCGTTGTCCTGGACGTGGATTTCTAGCCCTTCATCAAGCCATGCAACTTTGATGTGTAATTCAGGTTCCAACACCGTTTGGCTGCTCAAACCATGCCAAATGGCATTCTCCACCAAGGGCTGCAATATAAACAGCGGAAATGGTGTCCGGTCTGGGTAAACTTCAGGTTCTATCTTCCACCGGACAGCGATTTTTTTCTCCATCCGAATGTCCTCAAGTCCCAAGTAATGGTCGATGTGTTCCATTTCTTGCCGCAATGACCCAATGACCTGGTCATGCGATAGGAAACCCATCAGCAATAGAGTTCGAAATTTGCTAAAAACCAAGCTGGCTTTTTCGCTTTCATTCCGCATGAGGAGGTGTTGTATTCCCGTCAAAACATTGAACAAGAAATGCGGATTCATCTGGGATTTCAGATTCAATCTTCTTGCGTCTTTTACCTTTCGTTGCAGGGATAGGTTTCGCTGCGTTTGGGAGACATTCTGGAGGAGCAATTGCTCTTGGATTAGCGCATTTTTAGTCACATTGGAAGGCTTGTCATATTTCCGCAGCAATCCGGTATACTTGATTCCGCAGACAATTGAGAGTGCTGAAATCACGAAAGGGCCAAAGGAAGAATTCACAGCGTCAAATGCCTCAATGGGTAATGCCAAGGTATGAACGACTAACAAGCAGCAATGAATGATAAATACGGCCAAAGAGAATCGAAGAATCGGCAAGCGATAACGGGAAAAAAGTGCCGGGTTTCGCTTTTCAATGCTCTGCGTATTGCGCGTTGCCTTGGCAACAAAAAGGACCAAAGCCAAGCTCAAGAGAATCTCGCCGAAAGCGTCTAAATGCAGAGTCATCACAGTTGATGAAAATTCTGAATAAATAGCGAAATGTGGCGAGCGGTTTTGTATTTGTTAGTACCTAATTCACGCCTGTGGATTTCGAAGATCGACACATCGATGCTATCAGCTTTCTTGATCGCTGGTCACGAATGCGGTGCGAAGGGCACTTTGCAGTTTTCGGCTGTACTCTTCCTTGAGCCAGTTTTTGTAATTCTCCGTTGTTTTTGCAATGCACTTCGAATAAAGCCGAATGCGGTACGTGATGTCTCCCTCTAGTTCTTTGGCCAGGGACATGGCATCCCAAAAATCTTCACAGACGTATTGAATGATTTCCACATGATGCTGAATGCTCTTCTCAATTGCTTCCTTCGGTCGGCCTCCATCGCGTGTGACTTCGACATAGGTTTCGGCCATGTTGAAATCAGGATCTGGACCTCCTTGCAACTTTTTCATCATTTCATCGGAGTATTCAAAAACGAATTCATCTTCGATTTCTTCATCCGTATACAAGCCTTCGATAAACGAATTGGGCGATTTGAAAATTTCAGTCCAGTTGATGTGGGCTTCCCAAAGACCGAAGCGACGGGCGTTGTTCCCCAGGTCTATGACATTGAATGTATTTTTATTGGGAAGTACACGCGATCCCCGTCCGATCATTTGATGATAGAGGGTGAGGGATTTTGTTGCGCGATTGAGGATAATGGTTTGAACGGATGGTGAGTCAAAGCCCGTGGTCAGGATGGAGACCGAGCTAAGAATCGCATCTTCCTTCTTGTCAAACCACTCCAGAATTTCCTCACGCTCTTTTTCACTGTGTGTATTGTCGAGGTGCATGCAATCATACCCTTCCTCCTCAAACATAGCTTGCACTTGTTTGGACGTATTGATGCCGTTGTTGAAAATCAATGTTTTCGTCCCTTTGGCCTTTTCCTCGTATGCATAGAGCAGTTTCTCCTGCATCAAATAATTGCCATAGAGCCGCTCAGAACTACTCACGGTATAGTCGCCGTTGATGCCAATCTTCAAGGATCGCAAATTCACATCGTAACTGTAAGTTGTCGCCTTCGAGAGGAACTTTTGGTCGACGAGGGATGAAATGGATTCACCCACAAGCAATTCGTTGTAGTTGTCTTTGAGCGGAAGTTTGATGTTTGAGCTGAGCGGAGTGGCGGTGACTCCCAGAATGATTTGCTCGGAGAAATAACCAAAGAGCTTTCGAAAGCTGTTGTAGTGCGCTTCGTCAATGATGACCAAACCTAAGTTTTCGAATCCAATACGCTCGTCATTCAGGCGGTTATTGAGGGTCTCCACCATGGCAACGAAACACCAATGATCGTCTTCTTCTTCGAGCTCTTTGACCTTGCTGTTGATTATTTTGTTTGGAATCCCGATGTCGTTGAGCATCCGACTGGTTTGGCCACACAACTCAATTCGGTGCGTCAAACTCAACACCCGCTTCACTGATTCTAGGATGTAGCGTATGGCCAATTACGAGAAGATGACCGTTTTACCACCTCCCGTCGGCAATTGAAACAAGAGGTTGTAACGCTCTGGAAACTTATCCATCCGGCTCATCAAATTCGTGATGGCCGCTTCTTGGTAGCCGTAAAGGTTTTTCCCTCTGTTGGCTTCTAATTTTTCTCTAAGTAAGGAATCGGCTAACGGCAAGGGGTTACTTTTTCAGCGCTGGCACGCGGTTTTTTTGGAAATGGAATGGACATAAATACTTGTTCCTATG
>CAXDQP010000258.1:0-3335 GCA_963991335.1 uncultured Flavobacteriales bacterium | reverse complement strand
TGTCAAGACGCCAGCGGTGGGCGTAGGTCTCTTGAGCCTTCGGCAATGCTAGCTCCATGCCCGGTGAGGTCCAGCCCGAAGCCATGCTCTAAACGTCCATGCCATACACTTCCCACAAGGCACCGCGGGCACGATCAGGCACTTGCATGGTCACACGTCCATCCTGCGAAGGGTTCGGATAAACCGACCAGCGTTCGGAGGCGATATCTTCTTGCACGGATCCCGCAACATCCAACACGAATGTGGTGTCTTTGACCAATTCCGGCGCGGCTCCTTGTGCTTCGAACATGGTTTGAAAGGCCTGAATGGTGCTGTCTTGAAATTCAAACATGGAATTGATCCATCGGGGAGGCATCGCCTGGTACCAGACGTGCACGTCCACTTCCACTTGACCACCGACATCAGCAGGAGGAAATTGGTACGTAATCACATCGGATCCATCGGCAACGTCAAAACTCTCATCTTCGTAGGCCAACCCTTCTACCCGAGTGGTGTCGTATACGGCATGCTCGTATCTGAAACCCTTGGGCGTAAGGCGATTGTCCTTGAGTGAAAATGCGGCGCGCTCCAACAGATTCGTTGGAGACCCGGTCACATCAGCCGCAACCAATTCGTAAATCTGAACCTGTGACTCGTCGGAAATGACATTGTGATGGGGCTCATACGCAGACAAACCAGCTTCGTCCAATTCAATGATGGATCCGTTCTCGGCGGACCAGGCTCCACTGTGCCAAATGGTTTCATCCCCCACTCTTGCCTTTACCTCGATCCAAGACCGACGGGCAGGATAACCCGAGGGGAATTTATGGCCGGCCTTGTTTGTCAACTTGAGCTGCACACTCCCTCCCCATTCGTCAGTCCAATCGCTAGCAACCACCTCAATGCCAAGGGTTTGCTCCCGCAGCATCTTGCGCGTTTGCACCAGTGTACTATCAAATTGCTCTGCCGTTGCGGCAAGCCCCAGGTCATCCACGTTGTCACGCATGATTTCAAGCATTTGAGCATTCCCGCCGACCATATAATGCAAACCGTAGGGGGCTCGCGGCTCTAAAAAGACATAGCCCGAGCTAATGACCACGGGATCGTCAATGCGTGGCAAATGACAGGCATTGCACGTTTGCGGGTCTTCGCCGTCGTCTGCGTACGCGGAATTCAGCCATTCGTGGTACGTCGCCTGTTCCACGTAATCTGCCCCGGTATAATTTCCCTCCATATCCGTTGTTTGGGTCACCAAAGAATGGCATCCGGCGCAAATTTCACCACTGGCAATGTGTCCGCCATAAGCCGGCTCATAGCCTGTGTAGGTAACCATGGGCAAATCATACAATGGCATCTCGTCCTTGCCCGCCCCATACGGACCGTAAGCCATGCTGTCATCAAAGGTCAACTCTCCGCTAAATGTGTTTCCAGCATCTTGTGATTGCTGGTGACATGCCAAGCAACTCACGCCATCCATGGCCAAACTGTCTTGGAGCAAAGCCGCCATTGTGTAATGTGGCTCGCCATCATGGTGGGCCGCAAAATGACCGAGCGGAGCATGGCATGAAGTGCATTTGTCTTCCAAATCCACTTGATGGGACGGATTGACCAATACTTCGTGTTGGACTTTGGCGCGCCAAAATGGATCTTTCGCTGAATTGGCCATGAGCGAGCTGCGCCAATGGTCTGTGACATTCACATCCCATCCATCCGGCATGGGCACAAGGGGAACCGACTGGCCGGCGATGCTGGCAAAGTGGTTGGGATCTTTCCCGTGGCAACCTGCACATTTGCCACTACCGGTGAACAAACTGTTGGTGGTGTCAGGCAATCCGCCGTATGCCATCCGGAATGTTTTGGTGTGGTAAGGCTGCCCCTCAGAGTGCATGTGATTTGGGCGCAACATCGCTCCGGTCAGGACCAATCCCCCAGCCGCCAAAATCAAACCCACCAATAACCTAAACTTGCTCATTTTGTATTCAACAAAGAAAGTACGCCATTCGTTGCATCCAAGACTTCCCAAGGGAGCACTTTGTGCCAACGAGGGCAATAGAACCTACGCAGAGCGGCACTGGTTTCATTGAATGATGACCTCTGCAATGATTTTTCTGCCCAAGTGATCGTTTAACCGATCCACAATTTGACCCTTGCTCATCATCAATTCCTCCTTGAGCGGACCACTATTCAACTTTACCCAAAGCTTTCCCTCTCCTTGCAGTCGAATGGAACGGGTTTGGCGTTGAACCATTGGACCGAAACAGGCGTTCCAAGCGTTCACCGTATCCACCTCATCCAATCTGCTTTGCATGCGATACGCTTTGACAAATTGAGCGATGGCCGCCTTGAGTGGTTTCGGATCGTTACGATTCATGCGTCGAATTTACACTTTTCGGCGCTTCCTTCACCTCCCCCTGCTCGACCAAATAGACTTTCACATCCGCTCCTGTTTCTTGGAACATCTGAGGAATGCGGTCCACATCCGTATCGGTTATAAAAACCTGACCAAATGTGCCACTGGTCACACGTCGCATCAGTGATTTCACGCGTTTGTCATCGATTTTATCAAAAATATCATCCAACAAGAGAATGGGCTTCACGCCCGTTGCCGCCTCAATGTGCTCCAATTGCGAGAGGCGCAACGCAATCAAAAAAGATTTCTGCTGGCCCTGCGATCCAAAGCGCTTCAACAAGTGTTCTCCCAATTGAAACAACACATCATCCTTGTGCGTGCCGCACGTGCTTCTTCGGAGACGCCGATCATCGTCCCTCGCCGCGTGCAATTGTTCCGCAAAAGAAGCTTCTGAGGCGCCGACATCTGAGCGGTAAACCAACCCAGCCGATTCGACGCCTTGAGTGATGTCTTCGTGCTCGGCTTGGAAAACGGGTGAATATGCCTCAATAAACGCGACACGGCGGGCCCGTCTCGCCACAGCCAATGGAACCACCTGCGCATCCCAGAGCGCCAGCGACTCTTCATCCCACGTGCGGTTCTCGGCGAAATAGCGCAGCAGTGCATTCCGCTGATTCAATGCCTTGTTATAAGACATGACGTTCTTGAGGTACGTGCGATCCGATTGAGAAATGACAGAATCCAGCCATTTTCGGCGCATTTCACTCCCTTCATGGATCAAGGCAGCATCATCCGGAGCAATCATTACTGCCGGAAATCGACCCACGTGATCGGCCAAGCGATCGTATGATTTTTCATTCCAGCGAAACACTTTTTTTACCCCTCGAGCAATTGCACAACTCACTTTTTCGCGCTGATCATGCCTTAAAAACTGCCCTTGAACAAGCATTTGATCTTCACCGTGCGCAATGTTTTGACCTTCAATTGGGGTAATATAGCTCTTGGT
>CAXDQP010000257.1:0-3335 GCA_963991335.1 uncultured Flavobacteriales bacterium | reverse complement strand
ACGATCGAATCCATCTGGCAATGGAAGCATGGACATGTCGAGGTCCATGTTGCGATTTCCAATTACGCTTTCGGGGATCCCAGATGCATCCACCTCAATGCGCTTGTTGCTATGTCCATCCAAAACAAAACTGAAGGTGTACAAATGGCGCAGGGGCAGTTCAAAATCATAGTCCCCTTTGGCATTCGTCTTGAGCTGATCAAAGACTTCACCATCTTGATAAACGATGACATCGACGCCCTCCAATCGTTTGTTGGCATCTTCTAATTTCACCGATCCAAAGACCAGGAACAAATCTTCCTGAGCGATCGCGGAGACCGAAACAAAGAGTCCGACAACTACTGCAAACGAGGCAATTGCAAAACGACTAAGAGCGCTTCGCACGCTCAACTGTGCGCAGAAAATCACAGAAGGCATTCCAAATGTTCTCGATTCAATCGACTTTTGCATCCAATGGGTTTCAATCATCCTTAGAACGTAAAAATATGGCATTTAGTTATTGGGAGTCAACGGAATGGCTAGAAGGTAACGATTTAATCGTCATTGGAGGTGGAATCGTGGGACTATCCGCTGCTCTACAGGCCCGTGTTTTGAAACCACACTGGAAAATTTCCGTCATTGAAAGGGATACATTTGGTGGAGGCGGAAGCACCAAAAATGCCGGTTTCGCCTGTTTTGGAAGCCTCACGGAGTTGGCGCACGACCGATCCGTTTTGGGCGATGATGAAGCCGCAGCATTGCTCAAAAAACGAATAGATGGTTTGAAACTTCTGCGCAGTTCCCTGGGCGACTCATCCATCGGATACCGCGATTGTGGAAGTCTGGAACTAATTCGAAAAGGCATGGGGTATGCAATGCCGTCTTTGGAAACCATCTCCGAAGTCAATGCTTGGGCGGCTGAAGCTACTGGCACAATGCATACATTCCACATCGGCGAGGGCCGGGAGCTCGCGGGCATCAATAGCACAATGATTGAAGGTGCCATTGCTTCGCCTCTCGAAGGCGCAATTGATACTGGAAAAATGATGCAGGCCTTGCGTCTCAAAGCGCAAAAAACGGGAATACGCCTGCTGTTTGGACTCAATGTTACCGGCTGGAATCAACACACAGCAAATCACCAAATCGAAATCGAACGCCCCGGTTCATTGGGTACTGCAAAGCGATTTGCAATGAAGGCGCCGCATGTCGTGATCGCCACCAATGCTTTTGCCCGGGAATTGATTCCCAAATGCGATGTGAATCCAAAAGAGAATATGGTGCTTGTTACAGAAGCCATCGACAATTTGCGTTTTGACGGTACCGTGCACATGGATGAGGGTCACTTGTACGCTCGGAACATTCAAAACCGGATGCTCATTGGAGGGGGCCGGCACTGGAACTTGAAAAACAACATAGAGCTTGAGAAGAAGCTCAAAGCATTGCTCAATGAAGCCTTTCCAGAGACTTTGAACGCAACTATAGAATACCAATGGACCGGCGTTCTTGGGATCGGCTCTAACCGAATTCCGATTGTTTCAAAGCTTCACGCAAGGAGCGTTGCAGCTGTCAAAATGGGCGGCATGGGAGTGGCCATCGGCATGCAATTGGGAAAAGAAAGCATCGAACTTCTTCTTTCCGATTGATGCGGATGTAACCTTTTCCGAAACGTTCGCGTAAAGGGTCGAGATGGAATGTCACATTAAGACCTTTAAAACCATGCGAACAGCATACACCACTTTCACTTTGGCCGCAATTCTCTTTATGGGAGCCGGCGCTTTTGCCCAAACTGGCGTTACCCTCGTCACGGGCCCTACTAGCTTTACCGGAGCATCCAATTTGGAAGACGGAATCCAGGTAGGATCGTCCGGATTGTACGCCACACAAGTTGCACTCATCACAGACGTGTTGCCCTTTTTGTCCGCTGACGCTCAAATGAATTGGGGCGCCTTAGGATTGACCTCTTCTGACCGCCAACAGGAAATTTCTGAGTGGTATGGCATCGGAGCTGGATTGCGTTTGCACAAGCCCTACGCCAATGATCAATTTTTACAGCCTTGGATAGGTTTGGGGGTTTCGTTCATGCAACAAAGTAATTTGTCAGATCTCACAAACGCAGACGGCACAGCCTACTACTACTGGTCCAATGGCCAGGTATATGACATGCCGGAAGACGCGGAGAATGCAAATGTTCTCGCCTCGACTTTGGCACCTGACCATGCACATGAGACCCAAACTGCGTCTGTTCGATCCCTCGCAATTCCGATTCAAATGGGCCTTAATATGAATCTTTCGCCTCGCCTTTATGCCAGCGCATCGTTTGCTGTTTTGGCTGGAAAGGAAGCAAGTTTGGACCCGCGTCCAGGTTACAACGATCTGATCACAACGGCACAAGCCGGTTTGGGAATTCGCATTGGTAAAGCTTTCGGCGAGCCCCGTGTTGAGTACCCCGAAGAATGGCTGCTCATTGGAGATGACGCCGACCAAGATGGCATCATGGACAAACGAGACCGTTGCCCGGGAACGCCTGAAAACGCTCCGATCGACAAACGTGGATGCCCTACCGATGTTGACAAGGACGGCATCGCCGACTACTTGGATTTGGAGCCAAACTCTGCACACCGTCGGGTCAATGCCCAAGGGGTAGCCTTGAGCGAAGAGCAGTGGGCCGTTGCTATGGCCAAACCAAAGAAATCCGGAGATTCATTCCGACAAGATTTCTTGCGGGTGGAATCCGAAGGTGCTACTGATGTGGTAACTCCAGTGGACGCAAACGGGCGAACGCCGGCTGAATTGCGGTTGCTCAAAGCCTTCGGACCCGCAAAATCCACGACCACAACCATCAAAGCAAAATCAGCAGCGCCAGCTCCAACTCCAGCTGCAGCTGCAGCTACAGAAGGAATCATTGCTGATTTTGGAAAACAAACCGGATTGAGCAATTACACTGCTGTCATGCCTGCCCTTCGCCCCAGTTTCCGGGTGCAATTGGCCCACGATATTCGAACGCTCGACATGGATGCCGTTTCTCCGCTGATGGTGACGGGGGAAGTGGTGCAAAAATTTGACAACTCCAGTGCTTTGTGCATCGTGTCACAACCAACACTTGACTTAAACAATGCAGAGAGCCTCGCCAAAAAACTTCGAAAACAAGGATTTGAAAACGCCCATATCATCGGCGAGTTCAATGGCAGATTGATGACTTTGTCGGCTGCAAAGGCCCTTCAATCATCATGGGAAGCGACATCGGCTCAACTCAAATAAAAAGAGTTAATTCTTTCATACTGCGTAAAAGCTTCACCTCCTAGTTCGGCTTTTTCCGTTTCAAACAGCTTTGCTTATGGCATCTTCGACGCTTTTAC
>CAXDQP010000256.1:0-3350 GCA_963991335.1 uncultured Flavobacteriales bacterium | reverse complement strand
GCTCGTCGGCAGCGTCAGATGTGTATAAGAGACAGCTACCGGGAGTTTCGAATCCATCGAATCGAGTTTCAACACCAAAGCTACGTACATCCATTACCGCACCTCGTTCCCGAACAACTTGACGGAATTTGCGTTGAGCGGCAATTACATCGTTGAGGTTTACGATACCGACCGCCCGGATGAAGCATTGATTCAACGCCGATTCACCCTTTACGAGACAGCCGTCACCATTGAAGCCGAAGCTCGAGAATCGACGGTAATCCGGGACAAACGGACCCACCAAGAATTGGATTTCACCGTCAAACACGGGGACAGCAATTACCCCTTGTACGATGCCTACGATGCCTTGCAATGCGTGGCGCTGCAGAATGGTCGCTGGGAATCTGCGATTTCCCATATCGAACCGCAATTCGTCCGTGGCAATGAGGTGGTTTATAATCCCACAGATGAGCAATCATTTGCCGGCGGAAACAGCTGGCGCTTCGCAGATCTGAAAAGCACGCAATTCGCAGCCCTCGGTATTGAGCGGATAGAAGAAACAGCATCTTTTTGGCACGTCTATTTGGAAGAAGACGAGCCGCGAACATTCGCCTTCCATCAAGCCCGTCAGGATTTGGATGGGCATTTTACGATTTCCAACGATCGCCAAGAGAACACCACGGGCAGTGAATATGTCCAAGTGCATTTCAGCCTAAAAGCCTTCGAGCCATTGGTCGGCAAGGACATCTATGTGTTTGGCGGCATCTCTGACTGGAGCTTACAGCCCACGCATCGCATGGCTTGGAATCAAGTAACTCGCCGCTATGAAGCGACCCTTCTCATGAAGCAAGGCTACTACAATTACCTCTACTTGACGCGCGATTCAAAAGCAGCAGGACAAACGAGCCCCGAATCCTTGCAAGTCTTTCCGGGAATCGTTGCTGACATCGAGGGGTCACATGCGCGAGCGGACAATGTCTACGAGGTACTTGCCTACTATTGGGATATCAGTGGTTATGATCGCGTCATCGGCTACCAGCCCTTCCGTTTTGGCGTCAATCCTTAAGGGCTTTTCAACCTAAATTAGCCCGGTGAAATCTCTCCGAATCCTCCTAACTGGCGGTTCCAGCGGCATCGGTGCCGCCACCGCAAAAGCCCTCACTGCTGCGGGCCACCGTGGCACCATGCCCGCTCGAAACAAAGCCGCTCTTGCATACGTGGCGGAGCTTTGGCCAGCAGAATCCATTCGTTTTCAAATTGTTGACGTCACCGACGAGCAGGACGTCAAGTTGGCGGTAGAAGAAACCATCGCCCAATGGGGCGGCATCGATGTTTGCATTCCAAACGCTGGTCTTGGCACCTTCAAACCGCTCAAAACAGCTGAACTGAGCGACTGGAAAAAGATGGTCGATGTAAACATTGGCGGCGTGTTGAACACGTTACATGCCTGCCTACCGAGTTTGATAGAAAACAAAGGACACGTTATCCAGATTGGCTCAATCGCGGCTCGCAACGTGTTTCCGAATAGCGGCATCTACTGCGCGACCAAGCATGCAGTTCTGGCCATCAGCGAATCCTTGCGCATTGAATTCCGAGACGAACTCGCGGTCACAACCATCAATCCCGGTGCCGTTGACACCTCCTTCATTGACCAGACCAAGGATGATGAATTGCGGGAAAACTACCGACCGCAATTTGAGCAAGGCATGCAGCCTAGCTTCATCGCCGAAGCCATCGCTTTTGCCGTTTCTTCCGGTGGAAAAGGGGTGTTTAGCGAAATGACCATGCGCCCAGATCGAAGATGAGGATCGTATTCCTTTCGAGTTCTATGGGGTGGGGTGGATTGGAGCGAAACCTCCAACGGTATGCTCTATGGATGCAAGAGGCTGGGCATGAAATAGAAATAAATGCCGTGCCCGAAAGCCCCTTGGCCACCGCTGTGGTAGCGTCCAACTTGCCCTTGCGATTCATTCCTAGGCAGCGCCGTTATCTGCCCGTAGGTGCGGCAACCGCACTCAAGAAGCACTTGCTCACCAATCGATTTGATGTGCTCTGGATTCGTGACCCGAGGGATTTGCCACTGGCAGCATGGGCCGTTCGTGGATTGGATTGTGCTCTCATATTTCAGCAAGGCATGCAAATTCCAACACCGAAGAAGGCCCCTTGGCATCGGATGCGTTTTGCCGCCGTGAATCGTTGGGTAAGTCCGCTGCACGGATTGCGCGATGAAGCGTTGCGCAATACTCCACTCAAGAAGGCCCAGACCGAAGTCATCGCACTTGCCTTGGAGGATGAATGGTTTGACAAAACCAGGGATAAAAAAAATGGCCGAATCGAATGGGGTCTGCCGGAACGCGCGCCCATCATCGGACTGTTCGGCCGAATTGACCCCCTCAAAGGACAAGCCGATTTGTTGCGTGCCTTGGCAGAACCCGAAGCCATTGAGTGGCACGCATTCATCATTGGAGAAAACACCCCCAACGCCAGAGGTGCCGATCACCAGGACGAATTGATGGAGTTGGCCGTTGCACTCAAAGTGGCTGACCGCGTTCACTGGCGTCCGCCCGCCAATCGGTTGGCAGCTGCATATGATTGCTGTGATGCGTATGCCATGTGCAGCGTTTCCGAGACATTCGGCATGGTGACGATCGAAGCATTGGCGCGTCAAATCCCAATCATTGGAACGAATACTGGTGGAACGCCCGAATTGTTGGCCAATGGTAGGTTCGGAAAACTCTATGCACCAGGCCACCACCAGCAATTGGCTCAAGCATTGAATTCTCTCGAGAATTGGCCCATGCCTTCTCCATCCCAACTGGACGCATTTCGACAATCCAAAGCACTTGAAAGATGGCAACAATTATTGAGGCATTCTCGTCGTTCTGCTTTGTAATTTCGCGGTCCCATGGCATTGATTCAAGAAGAAATTAAAAAGCGCCGAACGTTCGCTATCATCAGCCACCCTGATGCCGGCAAGACGACGCTCACGGAAAAATTTCTCCTCTTCGGAGGAGCGATTCAGACAGCGGGTGCAGTCAAAAACAACAAAATCACCAAAACCGCTGCTTCCGACTTCATGGAAATTGAGCGTCAAAGAGGGATTTCTGTGGCCACATCGGTCATGGCTTTTCACTACAAGGAACGTTTGATCAACCTCCTGGACACACCGGGACACCGTGATTTCGCGGAGGATACATACCGGACTTTGACAGCGGTGGACAGTGTTATCTTGGTCATTGATTGCGTCAAAGGTGTCGAGGCACAAACCGAACGCTTAATGGAAGTTTGTCGCATGCGGAAGACTCCCGTGCTCATCTTCGTTAACAAAATGGACTTGGAAGGACAAGGCGCATTTGGCCTGTAGGTAGAAT
>CAXDQP010000255.1:0-3385 GCA_963991335.1 uncultured Flavobacteriales bacterium | reverse complement strand
TCAAGGTATTGTGGTAGTCATCATTCACTACATCAATGATCGTTTCGAGGCACACTTCCTCCCCAATGGACGACCAATACAATCGAACCAATGGCGTATATTCATAATGCTTAAGCATGCTTTGGTTGTTGTAGGAAAGTCCTATCAATTCGTTTCCACCCGGCGCAAAAGCGGGGTCAATGTCGTATTCCAGCGGATTGATCAAGTTGGTTGCTGAGGAGATTTCAATGCCGCTCATCGTGAATTGATAGCCTACTATGCGGTTGTTCGGGTTTAGCACATGGATATCCAGATACTGCTGCCCCCAATTCACTGCACCAATGGTGAAAGAAACCGAGTCAAATGGATTGACGATATGGTTCACGGGGAAGTTGCATTTGTCATGAAACCCCGAGCTATCGGGATGTTCGTGTGCCACATTGAAATTTTGGCACAACGCCATGTAAGCGGCATCTGAAACGGTGATGTCAGCATCCTGGTCAATGTCCGTGCAAGGCAACGCCTCGATGTCATTCCCAAGTATCTGCTCAACATAGGCCACTGCGTCCGCGATTTCCTGCTCGCCATTGTAATCCAAATCGCCCATCAATGCGGTTCCGTTGCAATCGCCGTTGCAATCCACTTCCGCGGTTCCAAAGAGGGTTCCAGTGCAATCATCAAATGGCTCGCAGCCTTCAACGGTCTCGACAAGAAGCTCGCCAGAACTTCGATCCAAATTGATGCAGACTGCTGCGTGGTTGTTCTCGTATGAATTCTCGTCGTGGCCAAGGGCGTCTGGAATGAAATCATAATTCGCGCGCACAAGTAAGTAGTAGGTCCCGTCCGCCACGTCTGTGACATCGATCCATTGGCAGCTGAGCCCTGAACCATATATATCTCCGCAACCGGCCGAAATGCCCATGTTGCCGCAGCCGTATTGCGCGGTACCTCCCCCACTGCACTCAAGGTCCATCACGCAAAAACCATTTTTGAATCCGATGGGAATGACTTGACCGTCCATGGTGAAGAGGTCATACTTGGCGTAGCCTTGGTGATGCCAATGGTTGTGGCAATCGCCCCACTCAAACTGGTTGTTTTCAGCTTGGCTGGGAACTCCAATGTAATAATCGAGATCTCCAATGTTCAAGATGTGCGTGGTAAACCGCACCAACTCGCGGGCGCCGTATCCGTTCAAGCAGCCTTCTTCGATGTAGCAATCCGTTTCGCTAACCTCCATGACTTGCGTGCTGAGGCTGCTGATGATTGCTTCTGCGCTCACAACTAAATCATGTCCTGTGCAATTGGGATCGCCAGGGTAAATGCAATCTCCACTATCCACTTCCGCCATTGGGTTGTAATTGCAAGCCGCCTCGTCCATGCAACCCGTTGGCAAACCAACGAAATCAAACTCCCAATCAAAACCTGCTGCACACGGTCCCGTGGTGGATTCCACGAGCAATTCCAGATCGAAACTGATGTCTGAACTGGTCAAATTGATTTGGTGCACTTCTGCGGCAATGACATTTGTACCTTTAAGCAAGTACAGCTCAACTGAATATTCGTTGAGCGAACTCTCGCCATTTCCGACAATTTCTGTGGCGGCAAATGTGCTCGCGTCAATTGGACCTTCGGGCATGTTGCTCCGCAGCAATTCCTCTCCATTCAAATAGACAACCGCTCCGTCATCCCGGCGCAGGCGAACCAACCCGCTCACCCCACTCGCTTCCTCTCCTTCAAATTCAAAAGACTTTCGGAAATAGGTCGTTGTGTGCTTATTCGATGCGTCTTCCCCATAACTGACAGTCGTCGCTTCATCTCCATCTCCATACCCCAGCTCTGCATCGCCTGAAGACCATGCGGAATCGTCGTAATCATTATCGACCCAATCCGTCCCCAAGTCTTCTCCCGTATCCAGGTAATTCCAATTCGACTCCAAACCTACGAGGCCATCATAGTCGGAATCACCCAATCCCATTCGCACCCAATATGAAACGCCGCCTTCGAGCAGCACTGTCAAGTTGGCTTGTTCTCCGCAACCGCCTTGCTCATCATCATAATATATGGACCCTTCATTGGTATCATCAAAATTGCACATGTTGCAATAATCATAAATCCAAAGCCGGGTGTCGCATTCCACGTCACACGTGGAGAACAAATACATGCCATTGGAAGGGGGAACGAATTGGTACCACGCGTTGTCTGTACCTTGGTTCACGATGCCGTAATCCGCTTCTGTCAATGAAAAAGCATCGTTGCATGTTGCGCCCGGGGCACAATCGAAGGAAACAGTTTCGCCGTATCCAAATGCATTTCCTGTCGCGATTTCAATTCCATCCTGGTAAATCCAATATCCACCTGGTGCATAGATCCCAACACCGTAAGAGGCGTAAATCGTAAACAATAAACACGTGTCTTCGATGGAAACGTCCAAGCAAATGGTATCGCCAACCGCGCCGCCAGAAGCAATCACATCGTTTCCGTGGAGCAAGTCCCACGATGTTTCAGTGGGCCAATTGTCAGCGACGATGATCACTTCGATCGTAGACTCGGTGTCTGCGCATTGTGCGTCGAGCTCGCTGTACACACAAAGGAAGACACCGCAAACGATCCATGCCGCCTTGTTCAACAAAGCACTAAAAAAGCCCGATTTCATTGAGAATAGCATTGGTTTCGGTTTGGGTTGCAGATGTCGAAGATAACTCTTCCTCATTTAGTGAACCGGACCGCACCAAAAAGGGTTGCCTGAGCACTTGAATGACGCGAAATCCTGCCGTATTTTTGCCGCATGGCACATGATTCAACGCACGACCACGGGCACGATAGCGAACCGGAACAAAATGAGATTGGAGGGCCCGTGACCTTCGCGATCATCCTTTTTGGCTTGCTCGTGACAGTTATCGCTTTTCTGGCATAAACCTTAGAGTCCTTTCCGAACTGAGCTTGCGGTGGCTTTTACTTTGGTCCGCATCGAATGCGCAAAAGTCAAGCTCGCTTATGCGTTCGTGCGCGTCATTCCGCTCGAAACGCAGCATTAGGGCTCGACAGGCCTGACGCACGTCATTTCATCCACCAGGTGACCTGCCACAGCGTAAACATCGGTAATCCATAGGACGTAGCGAATGTCAACCATGATGTTCCGGCACCTCGTTTCATCGAATAGAATGTCACTCATGGTTGATTCCCATGAGCGATCAAAGTTGATGCCCACCAGGTAACCATCTCCGTCAATCGCTGGCGAACCGGAATTTCCACCGGTGGTATGATTCGATCCGGTAAAGCAAACGGGTAAGTTCCCAGCATCATCGGCATATTCCCCCCATTCACCTGCACGGAGGGCTTCAACCAAATCCAACGGCAAATCAAAATCAGCATCACCCGGAATGAATATATGAAGGATTCCTATTGC
>CAXDQP010000254.1:0-3442 GCA_963991335.1 uncultured Flavobacteriales bacterium | reverse complement strand
CCTGTAGACAGCCCATTCACATTGAGCTGAATCAAACCATTATTCGCGGTGAACTGCTGATCCAAAACAAGCTTGCCAGCACCATCATACATTCGAATCTGGGCCACTCCCATGAGATCCGAAGTCTCCAGCCAAAGCAAGTCTGCAGTCGGATTCGGATAAGCCGTCACCTCCCAGGAACCATTCATTTCGCGCACCCCATCAATCAAATCGTCCACCACAACTTCGATGGAAGCGGTACAATCATTCGTATCCGTTATCACCAATGTATAGGTTCCACCCGCAAGGCCATTCAAATCTTCATCAGATGATGTAAACGCGTCAGGACCAGACCAACTGTATGTGTATGATTCAGATCCCCCAGCGACCGTAATTTCAATCGAACCACTGTTTGTGTCGTTCACGTCTCCTGTGACTTCATCTACATTGATCGCGATGTCACAATAGAAACAGCTGCCATCGTCATCGGTAGCTGTCTCGTCATAATTCTCTGCTTCCTCATCGGTGCAGCCAGCAATTTCAAATTCATCGCAAACTCCATCGCCGTCTGCATCATTCAGGCAATTGCCATCACAGTCATAAGCTTCTTCTGCAAACTCACAAGATCCATCATCATCCGTAGCGTCTTCATTGTAATTACAAGCGGAGACATCCGTGCAACCGGCCACCTCAAATTCATCGCATACACCATCGGCATCGGCATCGTTCACACAATTCCCATCACAATCATATGCTTCTTCTGCATACTCACAGAGCGTCAAATCACCAATCGTGCATGCATCAAAATTGCATGCCTCAACATCGGAGCATCCGAGAGAAGCCGTGCTTTCCGGAACAACATAGATCCCTAGGCTCGGAATGTCAAAAGAGGTTCCATTCCACATAACTGAATAAGAACCAAACGCAGGTGAATTGTAAACATTCAACATATCCCCACAAAAAACCAAGTTGGCCTGGTCCAATTCATTATAAAATAAAGTCCCTAATTCTGTTCCCAAGACAGCGATCAATTCGTTCAAATCTGCCTCGCTCACATCCCACGAATATCCCATCCCATTCTCTAACAACGTATAAAATGCATCATTGTACAATTCCGTGCCCATCGGACACGCTGAGGAATCCACCGGAAAGCCGATGTACATATTTTCACTCCAATCAAAGAAGTCGGCCGAGAAGTAATCACAACTGCCGTCATTGTCTGTGGCTAGCTCGTCGTAGTTGCATGCCATCATATCAGAACAGCCAAACACTTCAAACTCATCGCAGATGCCATCACCATCCGAATCCGTCAAACAATTGCCGTCACAATCCAAAGCATCCGCAGGGAATGTGCATGAGCCATCGTCCGTATCCGCTTCAGCATCATAATTGCATGCTGCTGCATCCGTGCAACCCAAAACAAGCGGAGAACAAATGGGATACAAGCATTCACTATCATAAATATTCTCCGTTTCATCTGTGCAATTCACGCCTCCGTACGTCCATTCGCCATCTGCATTTTGAAAAGCCCATGAATCGGTGTATTCCCATGCCTGACCTGAGCCATCGATATCAATCTCACCGAATGTCTCAATGACTACGCCCATTTCAAACAATTCAATGGCATCGTCCCCATTTTGACTAATGTCATCCGTGTCTTCATCGCAAACGAGTTCAAATTCAGCAAAGCATTTGGCGAAATAGGCACTCATTGCAGCAGCATCGCGCACAACCAAAATATCATCTCCAGCCGTTGCAGGGCCTGCGCACAAGGTGTACTCTTGGCCATCCGATCCGCCCACATTGTAAGCCACTCCGATTCCATAAACACTGAGGTCATCAATATCTTCCAAAGCCACTAAGTGGATTGCCTTTCCAGCGCTCCCACCCCCGGGCACCGTGAAGTCGATCACCCCGACCAGGTCAAGAGCACCTGCAGGGTAAACACATGAACCGTCCTCATCCGTTGCTGCAGGATCGTAGTTGCCCGCTTCCGAGTCCATGCATCCTGGAATCTCATTTGCATCGCAAATTCCATCGCCATCCGCGTCGAGAGCGCAGTTCCCATCGCAATCATACCCTTCCGCTGGCAATTCGCAAGATCCATTGTCAGTGGTGGCATCCATGTCATAGTTGCACGCGTCAGCATCGGTGCAACCTATGCAGCTTGAATATTCACAGGAACCATCATCGAAAGTGGCTTCAGGGTTATAGTTGCACGCGTTCATATTGGTGCATCCTGTAACGGCGCAACTCTCGTACTCACACGATCAATCGTAATAGATTGCATCGGCATCGTAGTTGCACGCATCTGCCTCCGTGCAGCCTGCTCATGAAACGTAATCACAAGAGACATTGTCATCGGTTGCGTTCTCATTGAAATTACAGGCGAACGCGTCCGTGCAACCCGGCGTTTCGAATTCATCGCAAATGCCATCACCATCCGTGTCATTCAAGCAATTTCCGTCACAATCGTACCCCTCATCAGCATAGGTGCACGAACCGTCATCTTCCGTGGCATCTGCATCATAATTGCATGCTGTTTCATCCATGCAACCGGTGGGCTCATCTGAAACGGGATTGAAAACTCCAGTGCCGCAGAAATCAAATGTCAAACGCGTATCGCCTTCAAAACCATTCCCCTCTTCGAATACTTGTGCATTGACCAATCCACAAAGTTCTCCTGCTGTAGTAATCTGAAAAATCACGACCCGCATGTTTTCATCTGGCAATCCATTGGGAGCTCCGTTTAGAATGTACCAAGCTCCTCCTGTTTCGTCGTCAATCAGAACGTTTGTCCCACTCAAGGGGTCACCTGCTGCAAAGCAAGCCAAAAATGGCTGATCCGCACTCTCGACAGCGGATACCGCTGTCTCATCCCCTACCGGGTTTGCATCCAATCCTATGGACAACCAACTGTCGGCAGCTAGATCTGGGAAAAATGCCAACAAGGCAGGGTTGATGTCTCCGCCTGTTGTACACCCGAAATTACTATTGAAAAAACCCGTTGTTGTCGTCAAGCTCAAGGCATCTCCTTCCCCACCATACACACTGGACAGGAAATCAGTTTCATTCACCATATCCACATAGACCCGGTAAGTCGTTTGGCCAGGAACAAGGTCCACGGCATGCTCTTCAACGGTAAGGGTATAATTCTGCGCTTGAAGCACCGGCAATATACCGAGCGCACAGAACATCAATGTCATTTGAAAAAACTTTTGCATCGCAAAAAAGGAGATTTAGTTGTGGGTCCAATTTAGGTCACATCGATCACTTTTGGAACAGCAAGAAATAAAAAAGCCAACCATGAATGGTTGGCTTTTTCATCTGCTCAAATGAATTGTTTAATTGACTTTCAATAATTGCAATTGTTCCTGACGAACCCTGTTGGATACGGTCACAAAATAGGCCCCTTCATTCCTGTTACCAGTGGCATTTTGCACTTGGTTACTTTGCATTGGTA
>CAXDQP010000253.1:0-3443 GCA_963991335.1 uncultured Flavobacteriales bacterium | reverse complement strand
ATTGCAACCCAAGTTGTCCGTGGCCCTATTGAATCCCCTGAGCTCCGAATTGGACGCCATGAGACAAACCTTGGTTTTCCAAGGCCTGGAAGCCATTGCACACAACCGCAATCACCAGCGTCCTGACTTGCGGTTTTTTGAGATTGGACGGGTTTATGAACACAAACAAAATGCGGAAAACGAGGCAACCAATGCCTCCCATCGTTACTCCGAAAAAGAGCGCATTGGACTCTGGCAAACGGGGAAAACGGCCCCTGAAAACTGGAACAATGCGGGACATACCGCTACACCATACACCATCAAATCCGAGGCATACGCCATGCTTGATGGTTTGGGAATCGCGTCGCATGCGGTCAAAGAAATTACTTTTCAATCGCCTTTGTTTTCCGAAGGAATCGAGTTGACTTATCAGAACCAGTCGCTCGGTCGACTGGGGTTGATCCGCAGCGAGGTCGGAAAAAAATGCGGCATCAACCAACCCGTTTTCTGGGCGGACTTCTCAATTGCCATCCTGACCAAGCTCAGCCGAAGAAAGCGCGTCAAAGCCAAAGAAATTGCGAAATTCCCAGCCGTTCGTCGCGACTTGTCACTGATTTTGAAAAAAGGAACAACCTTTGGTGAATTGCGTGACTCTGCTGCAAAAGCAGAAAAGAAACTACTGAAGCGTGTTGGCTTATTTGATGTCTATGAAGGCGAAAAATTAGCGGAAGACGAAGTATCCTATGCCATTTCATTGACGCTTCAAGATGAGGAACGCACGCTCAATGAAAAGCAAATTGAGCAGAGTGTCCAGCGCATCCTCCACAAAATTTCAGAGGACACAGGAGCACGCCTTCGCGACTAACCTGCAAAAACACCCACTAAATTGGCCGATCCAGCGAAAAACAGACCCTTTCACGAACCGCCCATCCAAAGCCGGCACTGGGGTTATGCGCTAGCTCTTCAGCTTGTTCGCGCCGCCGTGACCCGATTTCATCGCATCGAGGGAGTCGAGGGCATGGAAAACGTGACACGACCGGAAACACCAACGATTGTAGTCTCCAACCATCAAAACGGATTGATGGACCCCTGTGTACTGGTCTCTCTGCTCAATCAAAGCCAGGTGCATTGGCTCACACGAGCTGATGTATTCAATCAGAAATTTGCACGCAAAGCCCTGTTTGCATTCAACCAAATGCCAATCTACCGGCAGCGCGACCGAGTTGGTGATGCTCGAGAACGCAACAATCGCATCTTCGAAATTTGTGCTGAACGCCTGCGAATTGGGGGGCGAATGGGGTTGTTTCCAGAAGGAAATCACCGGGCCATGAAAGCACTTAGACCGCTGCGACGCGGAGTCTCAGACATGGTCAATGCCGGGGTCAAACTCGATCCGATCATGCGCGAGATGTGCATTCTACCCGTCGGAATCGATTACGAAGAAATGCCCAGCTTCAGGAGGCGGTTGCGTTATCGAATTGGCAAGCCAATCAAAGTGGACACTTTCATTGATCCTGAGACGAACGAAGTGGCACCTGGTCCATTGCTCGAAGCCCTGAGCAAATCAATGGATGAAGTCCTGGTCAACATTCAACCGGAAAAAGCCTACCACGATCTCTTGCCTTTCGTCCAGGCACTGCGCACGACGGAACGTGGCGACTGGGATATTGTGAAAACCAAACTCGATCGATTTAAAGGCCTCAGCGATGAAGCATTGGCTGAAATCCAAACGGCTGCGAAAGAGATGCAAGGTGCTGGCGTTTTGCGCCGCGCGCGTGCAGAAGACCTCGGCATGAATGAAGAAGACGTTCGAAAATCGCCATTTTGGTTGTGGCTCATCGCTCCCATTGCGCTCATCGGTGGGATTACCTCCCTCCCTTTGACGAAATGGATTGAAACATTCGCGAAGAAACGCGTCAAAGACCCCTGTTTTGTCAGTACGTCCAAAGTATCCTCAGGGATGTTTCTGTTCCCCGTGTACTGGATGTTCATTTCCGTTCCTTTGGCCTACTTGGCATGGGGCGAAATCACGCTCACTGCGGTGTTAATGGGCTATGCTTTCCAAGCCATTGGAAGTCGAATCGCAGGCTGGTGGTACGGCTTATACCTCGACCACATAGGACGGAAGCAGGCGCAACTGGTTTGGAAGGATGCACGTCTTTGTCAATCCTGGAAATCCTATTTGAATGCGATCGAACAAGCGGGGGAAATGGTGGTTGAAAGGGTAGGAACGAAGTGAACAAAAGCAGGCACAAATTGGAACAAAATGCTTTTCGCATTCAAGGAATGCAGCACATCGGATTGGCCACCAAGGACATGGATCGATCCTTAAAATTGTACCGGAAATTGTTCGGTATGGACATCCCCTTTTTTGACTCCATCCAAGATGCGCCTTTGATGGATGGCCACACGCGAGGTGAAACCATCTCAAAGCGAGCCAGCATGGTGCTCAATTTGCAAGGCGGATGCGCCTTTGAGGTTCTGCGAGCGGCTTCCTTTGAACCGGTGGCCGCAAACTGGAAACTTGGAATGGGAGACTTGGGAATCTCGACCGTGCAGATGAAGACTCGCAATATCAGCCGAATGCATGAGCATGCTCGTTCGGTTCTTGGCGACGATTGCGACAGAAAAATCTCCGTAACACCTTGGGGCGACGATACATTTTACCTGAAAGATTGCGATGGAAATGTGTTTCAGATCCTCGAAGCATCGGACTGGTTCGGCAGTACTGGCCATCCTTCGGGGGGAGTTATGGGGTGCAGCATAGGCGTCTCGGACATGGACAAATCCCTGGCGCTCTATGCCGACAACCTCGGGTTTGACCAAGTACTTTTCGATGAAACTGACACCTTCTCCGATTGGCAGCACCTCGTTCATGGCGCACAGCGTTTTCGCCGGGTACGACTGACTCAATCTTCCCCAGGATCTGGGGGATTTGGCACATTGACTGGCCGGACATACATCGAACTCATCCAAGCAGAAGAGCGCGAAGGGAAATTCATCTTCCAAGACCGTATTTGGTGTGACCTTGGGTTTGCTCACCTTGGTTTCGACGTGCGCGGGATGAGAGCATTGGAGGCCAAGTTGGAACAACAGGGGTTTCCATTCCGGTGCGATACCGCAGACGCAATCGGCATGGGAGAAACGAAGGTGCACTGCACTTACATCGATGATCCCGACGAATGTTGGCTTGAAATGATTGAAGTCTACAAAGTGCCCATCATTGAAAAATGGGGAATCTTCCTGGACGTTCAAAAACGAGGGCAAGACGAACCACTTCCGCGCTGGATGCTCAAGTCGCTTCGGTTTAGCCGCATTAAAGATTGACATAATCTTAACCTTTGGTTCACAATGGCTGCTCAATCTCGCCCGTCTTTGAGCGATATTTGACCAATCATGCCTACAACGCCTGACCAGTCAAAACCCATCCTCGTTGTTGATGCCGATCCAGAAATTCGCGAACT
>CAXDQP010000252.1:0-3449 GCA_963991335.1 uncultured Flavobacteriales bacterium | reverse complement strand
CCAGGAATTCATGCCCCAAATTATGGAGTTCAATGGCAATGGGAGTCGGCGTTGAGGGGGCCATGGTCGTTTAAAATGGCCCGCGGATGATTCCTTTGTCTGAAGCACTGATGAATCCGAGTACAATGGTTTTTTCATCGCTCTGTGGCAATTCCGTTTCCGCTACACGCAAGGCCTGAGAGATGTTTCCATTTTGGACGTAAAGGGTTCGGTAGATGTCTTCGATGTTGACGACTTGCTCATTATCAAACCCTCTTCGGCGAAGTCCAATGCTGTTCACACCGATGAAAGAAAGTGGTTCTCGGGCAGCTTTGACAAAAGGAGGGATGTTTTTCCTCACCATTGATCCGCCTGCAACAAATGCATGCTGGCCAATTGTGACAAATTGTTGCACTCCGACCATGCCTTCGAGAATGGCCCAATCTTCAATGGTTACATGTCCTGCAATGTTACCGGAATTGGCGATGATGACATGATCGCCTACAAAAACGTCGTGCGCCAAATGGCAGTAGGCCATGAGCAAACAGTCGGAGCCAACCTTGGTAACCATTCGATCAGCAGTCGCTCGGTTGATGGTTACGCATTCACGAATGATGGTTCGATCACCAATGACCACTTTGGAGTCTTCACCTGAGAATTTCAAATCCTGAGGAATGGCTCCAATTACGGCGCCGGAAAATACTTTGCAATCCTCCCCGATTGTAGTTCCGGAATGAACAACTGCGTGAGGCCCAATCCACGTGCCGGTGCCGATCGTCACATTGTCTTCAATGTATGCAAAGGGTTCAATAATGGCTCCATCGGCGATGGAAGCGCCGGGAGAAATATGGGATAGCGGAGAAATCAAGGATGGCATTGAATTCGAATTCATGATTTGCTTCAGCGCTCCTTTACAATTTGAGCCAGCATCTCCGCCTCAGAGACCAGTTGACCCTTCACATATCCCCGTCCCTTCATGTTCACCAAACCTCGGCGAATGGGAGACATCAATTCCAAGTGGAAGACCAAGGTGTCCCCGGGAAGTACTTTTTGCTTGAATTTGACATTGTCAATCTTCATGAAATAGGTGGTGTAATTCTCGGGATCTGGAACGGTTTGCAAGGCAAAAATCCCACCTACCTGAGCCATTGATTCCACCTGGAGTACGCCAGGCATAACCGGGTTTCCTGGGAAGTGGCCTTGAAAGAAGGGTTCATTGATTGTCACATTTTTGCATCCTACAATGGAATCTTCCGAGATTTCGAGAATTTTGTCCACGAGTAAAAAAGGATAGCGATGCGGCAGCATGCTACTGATTTGGTTGATGTCAAAAACCGAAGGCCGATCGACGTCTAGATTAGGCTTTCCCATATCTTCTTTGATTTTCTTTTTCAGTATTCGAGCGAAAGCGATGTTGCCCGTATGGCCGGGTCGAGCAGCGAGGATGTGCCCTTGAATGAAATGTCCTGTAAGAGCCAGGTCTCCTGCGATGTCAAGGAGTTTGTGCCGAGCAGGTTCGTTTTGAAACCGCAACGGGGACGTGTTCAATACGCCCGGAACATCTGCCTGGGATTCTAAGGCATTCTTTCCGAGGAGCGCAGCGATTTCGTTCAATTCGTCTTCTTTATAAGGTCGCTCAAAAAGCACCACGGCATTGTTGAGGTCGCCTCCCTTGATTAAGCCTGCTTTCGCTAGTTTTTTGACTTCTTTCAGGAATACAAACGTGCGGCATTTTGCAATTTCGCTCTTGAATTCATGTAGGTGATTCATGCTAGCATGCTGCGTGCCGAGGACTGGGCTGCGGTAGTCCACCATGACCGTGACTCGAAAATCGTCGTCTGGATTTGGGACAGCGAGCATTTCAACATCAATATCGGAGTCTTCGAAAGCGACATTGGAACGCAATTTGAACGTTTTTCGATTCGCGTCTTGGTCCGAGAAGCCAACGCTTTCAATCGCATCGACAAATTCGAGGGCACTGCCGTCCATGATGGGGATTTCAGGTCCATTGAGCTCGATCAGCGCATTGTCCACTTGGCTTCCGTAAAGAGCCGCTAGGATGTGCTCAGTTGTATGGACTTGAACTCCGCCTTTTTCGAGTGTCGTTCCTCTCTTCGTCGACACCACCAAGTCAACATCTGCTTCAATCAAGGGTTGGCCATCCACATCCATTCGGCGAAATTTATAACCGTGATTTTCCGGTGCGGGATGGACGACCATACGATTGTGGTGTCCCGTATGGAGGCCGATTCCTTCAAAGACAACAGCCTTTTGAATCGTACGTTGCTTTCCGCTGATGCTCATCCTTTTATTTGCTTTTCGAGGTGCTCGATTCTATCGAGTGCGCTGTTTTTCAGGAGCTTCCTCAGTTCAATCTGTTGCAATTGATATTGTTTGATTGGAGCCGCAGGCGTTCCTTGCCAGGTAGTGTGTGGTTCCTTAATGCTCTTGGTCACTCCCGATTGAGCGGCCACTTTCACGCCGTCGGCCACAGAAATGTGCCCTGCAAATCCCACTTGTCCTCCAATCATGCAGTTCCTTCCAATGGAAGTGGAGCCTGCAATTCCAGTTTGTGCGGCGATGACCGTATTTTCTCCAATGGTCACATTGTGCGCCACCTGAATTTGATTGTCCAATTTCACGCCATTCCCAATTCGAGTGGACCCCAGTGTTGCTCGGTCGATGGTTGTGGTTGCTCCGATTTCGCAGTTATCGCCGATGACGACATTTCCCAATTGCGGAATTTTTTCGTAGCGTTCGTCCGATTGAGGAGCAAATCCAAAGCCGTCAGAACCAATTACAGCTCCGGGCTGAATGATGCAATGGGATCCAACGATTGATTCTTTTCCGATATACACACCATTATGGATGACTGTTCCATTGCCTATTTGGCTGCCAGCCTCAATGATGCTGTGGCTGTGAATTTCACAATTATCTGCAACCGACGCACCGGACTCGATCTGTACAAAAGCACCGATGAAACACTGGTCACTGACTTGCGCATCTGCACTGATGGCAGCAGTAGGGTGTATGCCATGCGCCATTGGCACCTTCTTCGTTGCCCATTGCAAGAGAGAGGTAAAGGCCGCGTAAGGATCCTTCACGCGCACAAGACTGAGTTGATTCGGCAGTCCTTGGTTGGGTTTGAAGCTCTCTGCAACAATCGCTGCTGACGCACTTGTGGCGTACAAGTGGGGTTCGTAGGCAGGGTTGGCTAAAAACGTCAAGTCATTTGGACCCGCTTCTTCTATTTTGGCCAAGCCTTTGAGCATTACTTTGTCGTCGCCCTCTACCCGTCCATGCAGGATTTCAGCAATTTCCCCAGCTGTTTTTTGCATGGCTCAAAATTAAGCGGTTCTATTCAATTGAACGCAGCAAGAGTCAAAAAGCTGCGCCCCAAGCCGTTTCAAAGTCCAACTTCTCGAGCGGACAGTCCCAATGGGCCTCACCAATTCGAATCAGTCCAATGT
>CAXDQP010000251.1:0-3459 GCA_963991335.1 uncultured Flavobacteriales bacterium | reverse complement strand
ATCGTCACGTCGTCTTGAAACAAAATAGGTTGGCGGTAATTGACTTCATGCTTCGCAATGACCATTCCAGCCGAATTCCAATCCCATTTCTTCCCAACGATTCCCTCGAAAAATTGGATCCTACTTTGCTCGAAATAATTCAAGTATGTCGCGTTATTGACTATGCCCGCAGCATCGATGTCCACAAACCGAATTTCAGGCTTGTATATATGCGCTTCTGGCAAATGGTTTTCTTTCATGCGATAAAGGTACACGGCTCGTACCTTCGTCTCATGATTGAATTGGATCAACTTTACAAAATCATCTGGTCACTGCTGCTGTTGGCTTCAAGCATTCAATTTGGGATGGACACCGCATCGGTCACCCACTTTTCTGCAATGATTGCAAGTGCCTTACCGCTCGTGGGAATTTTTGGTTCCGAACGGAAAAATCTGGATCAAGGTTTTCTTTCCATTTTGATGGTCACCATTTGTTCGGTGGCTGCAGCGATCGCATTGGCGCAATGGAAGGTCCTCGGAAATGGTGCGCCCCACGACGCAGTTATTCCAGTCGCTTCTGGAATCGTGTGGATTTTACATGCCCGGCAAAAGAAATCCCGCTAAGGCACGTCGAAAAGGCTCGCAATTGGGGAGCATTAGAGGAAATCACCTGTGCTTTTCAACAAAATACATAGGTTTATCCACGAAATGAGCTGTAACCCTTGATATACTTGGATTTGCTCCTATATATTTGGCGCAGTAGTTCAAATCATTAAATCATATACCATGAACAAAGCAGAATTGGTCGATGCAATGGCAGCAGGAGCTGGCATCTCAAAAGCAGACGCGAAACGCGCTCTGGATTCTTTTATTGACGCAACAGCTGGAGCCTTGGGCAAAGGAGACCGCGTATCCCTCGTTGGATTCGGTTCATTCTCTGTCACGCACCGCGCAGCGCGTAAAGGACGTAACCCACAAACGGGTAAGGAAATCACAATTGCAGCAAAGAACGTTATCAAGTTCAAGGCTGGTGCTGAGTTGAACAGCAAGGTATAACCACCTTCTGTTCTTCAAAAAGGCCCTGCGGTTTCCGTGGGGCCTTTTTCATTTTTATCCATTTACCCATAGAAAACCCCACCATGGATCCGCGATTCGCTGCTTTGCTTCCCTTTTTGAGCGATGAACGCATGAATCGCTTCAATCAAGTGCTTGAATCGAGGACTCGGCATATATGCCTGGTTCTGGAAAATGTGTACCAATCCCGAAACGCGAGTGCTGTGATGCGCACGTGCGATGGCGTAGGAATTCAAGACGTCCATCTGATTGAAGACGTGAATCCATGGGTATTCAATCGGCACGTTTCGAAAGGCACGCCTTCTTGGCTGACATTGCATCGTTACCGAGACGCATCCAATCCGACAGAAGCATGCATTGACCAGCTCCAATCGAACGGATACGCCATAGCGGTAACGTCCCCTCACGTGGACGGCCAAGAAGTTCACGAATTGCCCATCGACAAGCCCATTGCCTTGGTCATGGGCACGGAATTCGCAGGCGTCAGCGACACCTTTCTCGCCGCTGCGAATCACCACGTATATATCCCCATGACTGGATTTGCTGAGTCCTTAAACATCAGTGTTGCTGCAGGCATTATCATGCAAGACCTTGCGCGCCGTTCGCGCACTTTGCCCGTTGCATCTTGGGCCCTCTCCGAAATGGAAAAAGACATCTTACGAGCCGAATGGGCCATGAAAACCGTTCGAAAATCGGACGTCATCCTGAAACAACTCAAAATTTGCCTCAAGACAGGCACAGCGCTGCCTTAACCTTTGGCAATTCACGCGCAATAAATCGTCGATTTCGAACGACCTTTACCGGCGATGGAAAAGGCAGAAGCGTTACAGACTGGCTACCGTGATTTGCTGCGGATGGCGTTGCCCATTTCAGCGGGCACAGCACTTCAATTTCTCGTGCTGCTCACCGACAACTTCTTCCTGGCCCGACACAGCGAAGCTGCAATCAATGGCGCTGGCAATGCCGGCTTGGTTTACATGACGCTGGAGATGCTTGCTGTCGGAAGTTCCGCTGCACTCCAAATCATCATTGCACGAAGAATTGGCGAAAACAACCGCCCTGAAGCCTTACGAACCCTCAGAACCGGACTGCTCATTCACCTGGGGTTAGGAATGTTCTTATGGGCACTTGGCAGTTTGCTCAACCAAGGGCTTTTGGGAAGTACCATTCAGAACCCAAGCATCCGTGCGGTCTTCGAATCCTATTTCGGCATTCGACTCCTCGGCTTTCTCCCCTTTTCGATCCTACTCGCACTGAATGCATTTTATACGGGAACGACTAAAACACGACCCATATTAATTGTTGCTGCAGTCACTGGCGTCATTAACATCGTTCTGGATGCCGCTTGGGTCGAAGGCTGGTTTTGGACGGAGCCGATGGGAGCGATGGGCGCCGCTTGGGCTTCATTGGTAGCCGAAGCTTCTGGGTGCGTGGTTTCGTGCTTCATCCTCGTTCAACTCGTTCCTGACCTCTTCAAATCGCAAGCCCTATTGGCACGAGTAAAGATGAAGGTATGGTGGGAACTGGCTTACCCGCTGATGGGCCAATCTTTGATCACCATTGCCACTTGGACTGCTTTCTTCTTCTTTGTGGAAAAGGTCGGAAGCCTTGAACTAAAGGTCTCACACATTACCCGAAATTTCTTCATGCTCGCCTTTATTACGGCGCAAGGCATTCAACAAACCACCCGCACCTACGTCAGCGGATTGATTGGAGAACGGCGTGTCTTTGAATTAAAAACAGTATTGAAGCGATTGCTGTTGCTCAATGGCGGCGGCATGCTTCTCCTTTGCCATGGGTACATTCTGTATCCCATGATTTTGTCCAAGGCTTTTTTCAATGATGCGGTCGGGCTTGACGCCATGCAAAAGACATTGTTTGTGGTTTTCGTCGGCGTTTCCATTTACACCTTCTCGGGCATCATGTTATCGACCATCCAAGGAATGGGAAAAGCCAAAAGAGCTTTTCGAATTGAACTGATCGCCGTCACCGCGTATATCTTATTGGCAGCTGCGCTAACACTCATATGGCCTCAACCCATTTGGATTATTTGGTTGGTGGAATGGGTTTATTTTTCGAGCATCGGACTGGGCAGTTGGCTATATCTGAAAAACTTGAATTGGAATGATTTGTCCCCTGAAATCAACAAAGCAGATGCACCATGAGTAAAGCTTTTCCCAATGCACCATTGAATAAGCCGTTGCGGCTCGCATTTTTTGGCACCCCTGAGTTTGCCGCGGTATGCTTGCGCGAATTGAATAAAGGTCCTCACCCCATCGTGGCTGTCGTGACTGCACCCGACAAAAAGGCAGGACGCGGCCAGCAATTGAGGTCATCCAGAGTGAAGGAAACGGCGAATGAATTGGAATAGCAGCTGTTCCAACACCCCACCTTGAAAGGCAATGCC
>CAXDQP010000250.1:0-3468 GCA_963991335.1 uncultured Flavobacteriales bacterium | reverse complement strand
CAAGAATCCACCGCCTTTCGGCCCGTGAAATTTGTGCGCAGAACACGTAATGAAATCCACTGGCAACGCCACCAAATCGAGGGCATAATGGCACATCGTTTGAACCGTATCCGAGTGAAAAAGCGCCCCGTTCGATCGGCAAAGCGAACCAATGGCTTGGAGATCCTGCACGACGGCGACTTCATTGTTGGCATGCATGAGGCTCACAATCGTCTTTGGACCACTGGCCAACAATTGCTCTAAATGCTTCAAATCCACCGAACCATCTTCGTGGTGATGCACCAAATCCAGTTGAATCCCGTGGGACCGCACCAGGGATTGAGCGGTTTTGATGACCGCACTGTGCTCTGCATCTGACGTGATGATGCGTTCGCACTGGAGATCACGTATCGCTCCGCGCAATGCTAGATTGTCGGCTTCTGTGCCGCCAGAAGTGAAGTAAATGCTGCTGGGATGGCAATTCAAATGCTTGGCAATGGACCGCCGGCTTTGCTCAATGATGACGCGGGTCTTTCGTCCAATGGCGTGGCTCGAAGACGGATTGCCATATGCCTCCTGCAAGACAGGAATCATGGCTTTTGCCACTTCGGGAGCCACTGCTGTGGTCGCCGCATTATCGAGGTAAACGTCCATCTGGATAAGTAATAGTCACAAAAATGCACCAATTCAGATGAACCAACAATGTGCGGTGCAAGAATCTTCTCTGCGGAGGACCGGTTAAGCCTCCAACAAGGCGAGCAATTCTGCTTTGAATCGGTCTCCAAGCGCTTTGGCAGCCTCCATCGATTCTGCCTCAGCATAAAAGCGTATAATGGGCTCAGTGATGGATTTCCTTAAAAGAACCCAACCTTCTGCGAGGTCAAATTTGACTCCGTCCAGGGTATTCACTTCGGCCTCAGGATGCGCTTGCACTAATTTGAACAATGCGGCATCCACATCCGATTCCGGCAGCTGCAATTTGTCCTTGGACATGAACCAATCCGGGTAACTCGCTCTCAAAGCGGAAACCTGCAAACCTGAAGATACCAGATGGGTTAAAAATAGCGCTGTCCCCACTACGGCGTCACGACCACAATGCGAACTGGGATAAATCACGCCCCCGTTTCCTTCTCCGCCTATGACTGCATTGTTCGCGCGAATGGCTTCCACCACATTTACCTCTCCCACCGCGCTAGCGGTATGGGTGCCACCGTGCTTTTCGGTGATGATGCGCAATGCTCGAGTGGAGCTCATGTTGCTCACCGTATTTCCGGGCGTTTTGGACAAGATGAAATCCGCCACAGCGACCAACGTGTATTCTTCCCCAAACCAACTTCCGTCTTCACACACGAACGCCAACCGATCGACATCGGGATCCACACTGATCCCCAAGTCGCACTGTTCTTCCACCACCACACGGCTCAATTCTTCAAGATGTGCTGGAAGCGGTTCCGGATTATGGGCAAAGTGCCCTGTGGGTTCGCAGTTGACTTCGACGACCTCACATCCCAGTGCTTCCAACAACATGGGCATGATGATGCCTCCCGTTGAATTTACTGCATCGACGGCGATCTTTAGTCCTTTGGACCGAATGGCTTCCGCGTCTACCCACTCCAGGTCCAGCGCATGATCCACGTGGGTTTCCATCCAACCCGCCATGTGCTCGGTGATGCCAATTTCATCGATGGCTGCGAAAGAAGCCCGTTTTGCAGACAATGCCAACACCCGTTCTCCTTCCTCTGCGTTCAAAAACTCCCCATTGGCCCCCAGCAATTTGAGCGCGTTCCATTGTTTGGGGTTGTGGCTGGCCGTCAGGATAATTCCACCGGCCGCTCCTTCTGCGGGCACCGCGAGCTCTACTGTAGGTGTCGTGCTCAGTCCCAAATCCAACACATTGACTCCCATCGCGTTGAGGGTGCCAACCAAGCAATCCCGAACCATTTCACCGCTCAATCGCGCATCCCGTCCGATCACAACCGTTGGATTGGCGTCGCCGGAAGCAGCCTTGACCCAAGCGGCATAACCCGTCCCAAAGCGGACGATATCTTGGGGAGTAAGCCCCGCTCCTTCTTCTCCACCGATCGTGCCGCGAATCCCTGAAATTGATGTGATTAACATGGAACAAATTTACCTCGGTTCTTCCGCTTTCGTGGACTATTCCATGCAGGATGTGAAAAAAGGACTGTGTGAAATGGCAACGCTCTCGCCTCCTCGGCTTAGCTTTGATGTTATGAACGGAGAGGAACAAGCATACCAAGACGAGCCGGCGCTCAAGGACTTGGTTCGCAAGTTTGAAGCCATGGTCCGCGATGGAGACCAGGCCTTCTTTGACATGAACGAATTGGAAGGGCTCATTGAGCATTACCTCCAAGTCAAAGAAACGAGGAAAGCGGAAATGGCGTTGCGCCACGCGCGCCAGCTTTATCCAGGTCATCTCGGGCTGAAATTGCGGCAGGCCCAGATTTGGGCCAATAGCGGAAAACCCGTCAAAGCCGTTCCATTGCTCAAGGATCTCTTGAATATTGAGCCCCACAGCGAAGAAATCCTGATGACACTGGGTGCGATTTATAGCCAAATCACAGAGCACAAACAAGCCATCGATTGCTTCAAACGCGCCCTGATTTTTGCCGATAGTGACACCCGACGAGAGATTCGCATTGACATTGCCTTGGAGTTCGAAAACCTCGGAGCATGGAAAGAGGCCATCCGGAACTTGGAAGAAGCACTTGATGAAGACCCCGGCAATGAGACCGCGGTTTACGAATTGGCATTCTGTTTTGAACGCACAGGACAATTCAAACGCGCAGCGGCTTTCTACGAAAAATTCTTAGACGAACAGCCATACTCCTTTGCCGCTTGGTACAGCATGGGCAATGCGTTGCAGCAATGCGGTAAATTCCCACAAGCCATTGACGCATACGATTTTGCCATCGCCATTGAAAGTTCTTTTGGCCCAGCGTACCATCAGAAAGCAGAGGCATTGGTGGCCATGGAGCGATACAATGATGCGCTGCACACCTATGAAGAAACCCTGAGCTTCGAAGAGGTTTCACCGCGGACAAAATGCTACATGGGGGAATGTTTGGAACGGCTGGGCAATTTGGAGCAAGCCTCTGAATATTACCGCGCCAGCCTCAAACTCGACCCTGCCTTTGCCGATGCCTTTATCGGGCTTGGCGTCTTGGCTGATCTCCAGGGTCGACTGGGCGAGGCCTGTTCCCATTTTGAACAAGCCCTGTCCATTGAACCGGAACACGCCGACTACCACTTGCTGTTGGCCGGATCTTTGAAAAAGAAAGGGGAGCACGAACGGGCTGAAAAAGTCTATACCCAAGGTCTGATCCTCGACATGCGAAATGAAGAGATTTGGCTGGAACGCATGTACTACCTTCAGGAGTCGGACCGCAACGAAAATGCCTTGGAAGTCTTCGACGATTCAGAGACCGCATTGGGCCAATACGGAGCCATAGGATACCGAAAATTCATCAG